>JBHADS010000315.1:0-7506 GCA_041855185.1 Lautropia sp.
GCCTTGGCTTCCTTCACCGAGGCGTAGATGGGAATCCCCTCGAAATCCTCACCGGCACGCTTCGGATTGACGCCTGCCACGAAGCAATTCTTGCCATTGGCATACTCGCGGCACATCCGGGTGTGAAACTGCCCCGTCTTACCGGTGATGCCCTGGGTAATGACTTTGGTGTCCTTGTTGATTAGGATCGACATTGCGATTGTCCTCGAAGTTCAGGGCGTTGTTTATTTCTTGCCGGCAGCGGCAGCCACCACCAGACGTGCAGCATCGGCCATCGAATCTGCCGAGATGATCGGCAGACCGGAATCGGCCAGCATCTGCTTGCCCAGATCCTCGTTGGTGCCCTTCATCCGAACCACCAGCGGCACGCTCAGATTGACCGCCTTGCTGGCCGCAATCACACCGGCTGCGATGGTGTCGCAACGCATGATGCCGCCGAAGATGTTGACCAGAATGGCCTCGACGCCCTTGTTCTTCAGCATCAGCTTGAAAGCTTCGGTCACTTTCTCGGTCGTGGCGCCACCGCCCACGTCCAGGAAGTTGGCCGGTTCACCGCCGAACAGCTTGATGGTGTCCATCGTGGCCATCGCCAGACCAGCACCATTGACCAGGCAGCCGATGTTGCCGTTGAGCTGGATGTAGGCCAGATCGAACTTGGAGGCCTCGACCTCGGCCGGATCTTCCTCGTCGAGATCGCGCATCTCGACCAGTTCGGGATGGCGGAACAGCGCGTTGGAATCGAAGTTCAGCTTGGCGTCCAGGGCGATGACATCGCCGCTGCCGGTCAGGATCAGCGGATTGATCTCGGCCAGCGAGGCATCGGTTTCATAGAACGCCTTGTAGAGCCCCTGCAAGGCGACGCGGGCTTTCGGCAGGCTGACAGCCGGAATGCCGATCTTGGTGGCCAGATCATCGGCCTCCGCATCGGTCAGGCCACTGGCGACATCGCAGAACACCTTGTGGATTTTCTCGGGGGTGCTGGCAGCCACTTCCTCGATGTCCATCCCGCCTTCGCTCGACGCCATCACGCAGATCTTCTGCGACTGACGGTCGATGACGATACCGACGTAGAGTTCTTTCTTGATGTCGGCGCCTTCTTCGATCAGCAGCCGGCGAACCTTCTGTCCTTCCGGCCCGGTCTGGTGCGTCACCAGCTGCATGCCCATGATGGCGTCGGCATACTGGCGGACCTCGGCCAGCGACCGTGCCACCTTGACGCCACCGCCCTTGCCGCGACCACCCGCGTGGATCTGCGCTTTGACGACCCAGACGGGACCGCCGAGCTGCTCGGCCGCCTTGACGGCTTCTTCGACATTGAAGCAGGGGATGCCCCGTGGCACCGGCACACCATAGCGCTTCAGGATTTCTTTACCTTGGTACTCGTGAATTTTCATGGTGATCTCGGAGATATCGGGTCACATTTTGCGGGCTGATGCTATCACAGCGTTGCCCCCGGTTATCGTCGCTATCACGATGATTGATGGTTCCGCACCTCGCACCGCAGCAATTTCTGCCCATCGCTATCCCCAATGGACAAGCGCATGACGCACGCTAGGTGTCGTCGAAGCCCTCATCCTCATCGGCCGAGCGCGAGGAAAGCGCCGGCACGACAGCCGCCACCACGCGGCTGGCAAAGCCCCGGCCCAACAGAAAACGGTACTGCCGGGCCTTGTCCTTGATGTCTGTCGGCGGCTGGCCGAAACGACGCTGCCAGACGGCTCGTGCCCGCTCGATCTCGTTGTCGGCCAAGGGATGCAGCACATCGCCGATCAGCGCCGGGTCCACCCCCTTGCGCTGCAGATCCTGCTGCAGACGCGCCGCACCGAAACGGGCCGATCCGCTGCGCACCAGCGCCTCGGCCATCCGACGGTCCGACAGCAGGCGCTGCTCGCTCAGCTCGTCCAGCACCTGTTCGACCAGTTCCGCCGACACCGCCTGCCGGCGCTGCTGCGCCTGTTCTGCTGCCTCGGGCGAGTCATCCCTCGGCGGCCGCCCATCATCCCAAGCGTCGGTCCCCGAAGCCGCTGCTGCCCAGCCCGTCGATGCATCCCGGCCCACTGCAGCAGCCGACTCGTCCCGCCCTCGCCGGGATCGGCCCCCGGCGGTCGTCGAGCGCCGTCCCCGGCCGCCGAAACCACCACCTCCGCTCAGCAACTTGCGCGCCAGTTCCGCACGGCTGTACTCCCGCCGCGCCAACAGCGCAATGGCCCGGCGTTTCAGCTCGGCACGCTGCCGGTCTCTACTGGGTTGGCGCTCAGCCATCAATTCAGCCAGACTCTGAAAGCCGGCATCATCGCCCGTCCGTCGCGTTGCGGCCATCGTCTCTCCTGTTGCTGTGCGTCTGTTGCTCGGCGTACCGCCAGCCCGCAGGCACGACCCCGACAGCCGACATCGCTCGGCGGCCGGTGCCCCCCGCACCGCCGACTGAGGGCGGCCGGAGCGGCTGTTGGCCACCCGGATCACCGGCACGCGGCGTACCCGGACCGCACAGGGCAGCAGCCGAAGCGCACGCCGGTCGCCGCCCTGGTCGGCCTCAGCCCAGTTCCTTGGGCTCCTTCGCGGCCTTGGCAGCCTTGCGCTCCTCGGCCGGTTCTGCCCCGGCCGGTGCGGGCGCTTCGCCGCGCCCCGCCACGCCCAGCGAGGCGCGGATGCGATTCTCGATCTCCAGCGCCAGCTCGGGCTTCTCGCGCAGGTATTCACGGGCGTTGTCCTTGCCCTGTCCGATGCGCTCGCCGTTGTAGCTGTACCAGGCGCCGCTCTTCTCGACAAAACCGGCCGACACACCCAGATCGAGGATTTCGCCCTCGCGGGAGGTGCCCTCGCCGTAGAGGATGTCGAACTCGGCGCTCTTGAACGGCGGAGCCACCTTGTTCTTGACGACCTTGACGCGGGTTTCGTTGCCGATGATCTCGTCGCCCTTCTTGATGGCACCGGTGCGGCGGATGTCGAGCCGCACCGAGGCATAGAATTTCAGCGCATTGCCGCCGGTGGTGGTTTCGGGGTTGCCGAACATGACGCCGATCTTCATCCGGATCTGGTTGATGAAGATCACCAGCGTGTTGGTCCGCTGGATCGAGCCCGTCAGCTTGCGCAGCGCTTGGCTCATCAGCCGCGCCTGCAGGCCGGGCAGCGCATCGCCCATGTCCCCTTCGATCTCGGCACGGGGTGTCAGCGCCGCCACCGAATCGACCACGACCAGATCCACCGAACCGGAACGCACCAGGGCGTCACAGATTTCCAGTGCCTGCTCACCGGTATCCGGCTGCGAGATCAGCAGATCGGGCAGCTTGACCCCGAGCTTGGCGGCGTACTGCACGTCCAGGGCGTGCTCGGCGTCGATGAAAGCGCAGGTGCCGCCCAGCTTCTGCATCTCGGCAATCACCTGCAGCGTCAGCGTGGTCTTGCCCGAGGATTCGGGACCATAGATTTCGACGACCCGGCCGCGCGGCAGGCCACCGACGCCCAGCGCGATATCCAGCCCCAGCGAACCGGTGGATACCACTTCGAGATCCGGCGCGACCTCGCCATCGGCCATGCGCATGACCGAACCTTTGCCGAACTGCTTTTCGATCTGAGCCAGTGCCGCTGCGAGCGCCTTGGCCTTTTCTCCACGAGCCTTTTCATCCATGGCGAATGTCCTGTTTCCTGTTTGGGGGTCGATTGACGATGCACGCATTATGGCATAAATACTGTACAAACCATCAGCTTCATGGTTTCGGCCGTGATGTGCAGGCGACATGGCCTAGGGCGCGTGACAAACTCGTGCGTGACAAACGCGTTCGTCCCCGCGCTGCTCCCAGGACTGTGGCAGACAAGGCGACGCACGCCATCAAGGCTGGCTGCTGCCTTGTCAGGCGTGGCAACGGTGTCCAGCGCGCGATTTTCGTCCTACGGCACGGAAGCAGCGGAGGCGACTGCCACCGAATGCGCCAGACGCTCAGCCGACGCAGGGCCGGTCGAGCTGCTGGCGGTCGAGCAGGCGCACCGCGCCGGCCAGGGCATGAATGGCCGTCTGCAAGCGCACCGATTGCCGATCACCCTCGAAATGCCGGGTTTCGCTCAGCACCAGCGGCCCGTCCGGCAACATCGGCCCGCGCAGTGCCCAGCCGAAACAGACCGTGCCCACCGGCTTGTCGGGCAGGCCGCCATCCGGGCCTGCGATGCCGGTGACGGCCAGCGCCAGCAGACTGTCGTCGCTGCGCAGCGCCCCCTGCGCCATCTGCCGGGCCACGACCTCGCTGACGGCGCCGTGGGTCTGCAGATCCGCCGCCTGGACACCGAGCATCTCGCGCTTGGCCTGATTGGCATAGCTGACATAGCCCCGGCCGAACCAGCGGCTGGAGCCCGGCGTTTCGGTCAGCGCCGCCGCAATCAGCCCGCCGGTGCAGGATTCTGCGGTGCTGATCAACCCGCCGCCGAGCTGGAGCACCCGCTCGCCAAGCAGGTTGGCCCACTGAACGACATCCGGATAGGAGGGCGGCACGTTCATCCCGACTCCCCGTCCATCAGCCGAACAACCGGGACCAGATCGCCATCAGCAGCAAGGTATAGGCCGCCGCCAGCAGATCATCCAGCAGCACCCCCGAGGCGTTCTGCCACTGCGCATCCACCTTCCGGATCGGCGGCGGCTTGCTGATGTCGAAATAGCGGAACAGCAGGAAAGCCACCAGTTGCGTCGTGAAATCGCCGCCCACGACCCAGAGCACCAGCCAGAACGCGACGATCTCGTCCCAGACGATGGCGCTGTGGTCGTGCACGCCGATGTCGCTGCCGGTGCGGGCGATCGCCCAGTGGCCGACCAGCAGGCCCGCCAGGATCAGGAGCCCCATGCCAACATCGCCCAGCCAGGGGGCGAGCAGCATGAAGCTGAGCCAGGCGAACAGGGTGCCGACGGTGCCGGGTGCCGCCGACGACAGGCCGCTGCCGAAGCCGAGGGCGATCCAGCGGGACAGGCGCGGCTTCATGAAATCGAAGGTGGGCCGGATGCGGCCATAGGTGCCGTCGGCACGGACCAGGTCGGTCACATCTTCTGCTTTGTCACTCATCGTGCGAAATGATCATGTCCATGCGCGGAGACCGGACGGGTCTGTCCGGCTGCGTCAACCAGAAGGATACCGTGTCCGGCTTCGATCTGCCCGATCATTTGCGCCGAGGGGCAGAGGCGCCGGATCTGCCCCTGCCGCTCGGGCCGGGCAGTGAACAGCAATTCATAGTCATCCCCGCCGTGCAGCGCATGAGCAAGCGCCTCGGCCGGCGGCAGGCCACGCAGCACCTCGGCCAGCGGCAGCGCCTCGGCGCTCAGCACGGCCTGCAAGGGCTGGGCACACGCCCGGCCGGAAGCCTGCAGCAGATGACGCAGATCACCGGCCAGCCCATCCGACAGGTCCATCGCCGCCGAGGCCACCCCCACCAGGGGCAACCCCACATCGAAACGCGGCATCGGCCAGTCCAGCCGGCGCGCGGCGAAAGGATCGGCGCTCTGCCCCGCCTGACGCTGCGCCACGGCCAGCGCAGCCGCGCCCAGCGGGCCGCTGACCCAGATCTGGTCACCGGGCCTTGCGCCATCGCGGCGCAGCGCCTGCCCGGCCGGCACCGCCCCCATCACCGTGATGGCGATCGTCAGCGGCCCCCGGGTGGTATCACCGCCGATCAGCGGGCAGCGCGCCCGGGCGGCCAGCTGCAGCAGCGCCTCGCTGAAAGGCTGCAGCCATGCCGACTCGACGGCCGGCAGGGCCAGCGCCAGCGTGAACCCCAGCGGGCGGGCGCCCATCGCCGCCAGATCGGACAGATTGACGGCCAACGCCTTGTGGCCAATGGCGGCCGGATCGGTGCCGACGAAGAAATGCCGGCCCTCGACCAGCATGTCGGAAGAAACGGCCAGCGCCTGCCCCGGCGGCAAGGCCCGCAGCAGTGCACAGTCGTCGCCGATGCCCAGCAGGACGGGCGAAACCGCATCCACACCTTCTCCGGCAGCATCGGGCCCGGCCGCCGGCTGCCCCGCAGCCGGCAACAATGAATCGGGATGACCTGCCGGCAACAAGGCCGGCTGCCGACCGAAGTAATGGTCGATCAACTCGAATTCGTTCATGACGGATCGCTCCCCATCGGACGAGGGCCGGGTGACAAGCCGTCCCGCCCGGTCCGGATGCTCGGATGAATCGGACCGGGCGCCAAGGCCGGCGCCCCGGCACCCCGAAACCCTCTGCAGCGTCCAGCACCTGTCTTTCGGAGGGGCACGACCCGTCCTGCCCGCACCCGCCCGGCATCGGCGGCACACGCGCCCCGGGCTACTCGGGCCGTCGCGGCCTCCTGCGCCGATCTGTCTGGCCGGAGCGGCCAGCGCCTCAGCCGGCGGGCCGCGCCTCGGCGGGGCGCAGATTCGGCACGATCCGGTCGAGCACGCCGTTGACGTATTTGTAACCGTCGGTGCCGCCAAAGTTCTTGGCCAGCTCGACCGCCTCGTTGATCACGACCCGGTACGGGATCTCCTGATGATTCTTCAGCTCGAAGCAGGCCAGCATCAGAATCGCCCGCTCGACCGGGCTCAGCAGGTTCAGCGGGCGATCGAGGCTGGGCAGCAGCGCAGCCTCAAGCTCGGCGGCCTGATGGATCACGCCCTTCAGCAGCCCATCGAAATGCCCACGGTCGGCCCGATCGAAGCCCGGTCCGGTCTCGATGTGCGCCTGGATGGCGCCCACGTCCTCGCCCGACAGCAGCCACTGGTAGATGCCCTGCATGGCAAATTCCCGCGAGCGGCGCCGCGCACTGCGTGTACGGTTGCCTGCCACGGCGGCTGGAGAACGTCCATGCATGATGCTCACTCCTCGCCTTCGTCGCTGACCAGGTTGTCGAGCATGGCACCGAGCGTCGCCATCTCGACGGCGACACGGGCCGCATCGGCCCCCTTCTCCGCCACGCGCTGGCGGGCCTGCTCTTCGGTGTAGGTGGTCAGGATCGCGTTGGCCACCGGAATGCCCAGTTCGAGCGCAACCCGGCTGACACCCGCCGAGCTTTCGTTGCAGACCACTTCGAAGTGGTAGGTCTCGCCCTTGACGATGGCACCGATGGCGATCAGCGCATCGAACTCGCCGGAGTTGCCCAGCTGCAGCAGCACCAGCGGGATTTCCAGCGCACCCGGCACGCTGCAGACCAGCGTGTCGTCCTCGGCCACGCCCAACCGCTTCAGTTCGGCCAGACAGGCATTCAGCAGGTCCGTGCACAGATCCTCGTTGAAACGGGACTGCACGATGCCGATACGCAGGCCTTCACCCTGCAACGGCCCGGTCAAACGATCGACGCTCATATATTTTCCCCATGTGGTTGTTCAGAAGCCGCGCCATCCGATTCATCCTCCAGATAGCCGGTCACTTCCAGATTGAAGCCCGCCATGCTCGGCATCCGCCGCTGGCGGGTCAGCAGTTTCATCCGACCCACGCCCAGATCCCGCAGGATCTGCGCACCGATCCCATAGTTGCGCAACGCGCTGGAATCGTTGGCGATCCCCGC
>JBHADS010000316.1:0-8061 GCA_041855185.1 Lautropia sp.
GATATCGAAATGCCACGGATGGATGGCTTCGATCTGACCAAGAACATCCGCGCCAGCGAGGAGTATCAGCATGTGCCGATCATCATGATCACCTCGCGCACGGCCGACAAGCACCGTAACCACGCGCTGTCGCTGGGGGTCGATGTCTTCCTCGGCAAACCCTATGCCGAAGACGAGCTGCTGCGGCAGTTGCGCAGCTTCGTCGGGCAGCAGGCGACCGCCCACTGAGCTGGGCCGTCCGGGGCGCCGCCATCAGGCGCTGGCCCCGGCCACCGACACCAGGGCCGGCATCGATTGCCGGCCCTTGTCATTTGGGGCGTGAAGCACGCCTGACACGCTCTACAATAAAAAGCTATGAGCCATTCTGTGCAGACCCTGCTGGGCTTCGACTTCGGAGAGAAACGGATCGGCGTGGCGGTGGGCAATACCCTCACCGGCGCGGCCGAACCCTTGCTGACGCTCGTCGAGCTGAGTGTCGATGCACGCTTTGCCCGGATCGAGACGCTGCTGAAGGAATGGCAGCCGGCTCGGCTGGTGGTCGGCCGGCCCTTGCACCCCGATGGTCAGCCGCACCGGATCACGGCGCTGGCCGAGAAGTTCGCTCGCCGGCTGGAGGGGCGCTTCGGCCTGCCGGTGGTGCTGGTCGACGAGCGTTTCAGCTCGGTGGCGGCGCAGGAGCGCCTGGCCAGCCAGCCGGACTGGGGGCGCCCGGCGGGCGGACACCGCCGCGGAGCCAGAAAACAGCGCCCGGATGGCGATGACGCAGCGGCCGCGGCCGTGATCCTTGAACAGTATCTGAGTGAACACCATGACGACTGAACGCCTGCCTGCCGACGCCGAGACGCTCTACCGGCGCCTCTCCGATTCCCTGAAGGCCGCGATCGCGGCACAGCGGGCCGAGGGCGCGCCCGAACCGGCGCTGATCGGCATCCATACCGGCGGCGCCTGGCTGGCGGCACGGCTGCACCACGAGCTGGGTCTGCAGTCGCCGCTGGGCTTTCTGTCGAGCGCCTTCTACCGCGATGACCTGCAGGCGCGCGGCCTGCCGGGGAGGGTGCAGGCCACGCAGATCGATTTCGAGGTGGCCGGGCAGAACATCGTGCTGATCGACGACATCCTGCATACCGGTCGGACGATCCGCGCAGCCTTGAACGAGATTTTTGACTACGGGCGACCGGCGCGGGTGACGCTTGCCGTGCTGATCGACCGCCAGGGGCGAGAACTGCCGATCCAGCCCGATCATGTGGGCGCGGAGATCCTGCTCCAACCCGGCGAGCGTCTGGTGCTCAGCCAGCAGACGAGCGGTGTATTTGATCTGCGCATAGAGGGGAAATGATGCGGATGAACGATTTGCAGGTCGACGAGAATGGGCGCCTGCGCCATTTGTTGACGCTCGAGGGCATGTCGCGCGAGCTGATCCACAAGATCCTGGACAATGCGGCCTCCTTTCTGAACGTATCCGACCGGGACATCAAGAAAGTGCCGCTGCTGCGCGGCCGTTCGGTGTTCAACCTGTTCTTCGAGGACTCGACCCGGACACGGACCACCTTCGAGATCGCGGCCACCCGGCTGTCGGCCGATGTGGTCAACCTGAACATCAACACCTCGTCCACCAAGAAGGGCGAATCGCTGCTCGACACCATCGACAACCTGGTGGCGATGGCGGCCGATCTGTTCGTGGTGCGGCACAGCCAGAGCGGGGCGGCGCACCTGATCGCCCAGCACGTCGGCGATGGCGTGCACGTCGTCAATGCCGGTGACGGCCGCCATGCCCACCCCACCCAGGGGCTGCTGGACATGTACACCATCCGGCACTTCAAGGGGGACTTCACGAAGCTGAGCGTGGCGATCGTCGGCGATGTGACCCATTCGCGGGTGGCCCGTTCCGACATCCATGCGCTCACTACGCTGGGCGTGCCCGATGTGCGCGTGGTGGGACCGCTGACCCTGCTGCCCGGCGGGCTCGATCAACTGGGCGTGACCCGTCACACCGACATGCGCACCGGGCTGAAGGATGTGGACGTGGTGATCATGCTGCGGCTGCAGAACGAGCGGATGCGCGGCGTGCTGCTGCCCTCGGCGCAGGAATACTTCAAGAACTATGGCCTGACCCGTGAGAAGCTGGCGCTGGCCAAGCCGGACGCGATCGTGATGCACCCCGGACCGATGAACCGCGGCGTCGAGATCGAATCGGCCGTGGCCGACGGGATGCAGTCGGTGATCCTGAAGCAAGTCACCTTCGGGATTGCGGTGCGGATGGCCGTGATGAGCATGCTGGCAGCGGGATGAGGAGCGACGCGATGCAACAGGGAGTGATCAGGACGGGCCGCACGGCCAACGGGCAGCCTACTGCTTTCTCGATTCTCGGCGCACGATTGATGGACCCCTGGACCGGGCTCGACCGTCAGGATGACCTGCATGTGGCCGATGGCCGGATCGTCGGTATCGGCGCCGGACCCGAGGGCTTCACCGCAGGGCGGCAGATCGACGGCCGTGGGCTGGTCCTGTCGCCGGGGTTGGTGGATCTGTCGGCGCGGCTGCGCGAGCCGGGTTTCGAATACAAGGCATCGCTGGAAAGCGAGATGCACGCGGCGGTGGCGGGTGGCGTCACCTCGCTGGTGTGCCCGCCCGATACCGATCCGGCGCTGGACGAGCCGGGGCTGATCGAGATGCTGAAGTACCGGGCGCACAACCTGGGGCTGACCCATCTGTTCCCGCTCGGGGCGCTGACGGTCGGCCTGAAGGGGCAGGCACTGACGGAGATGTCCGAACTGACCGAAGCCGGTTGCGTCGGCTTTGCCCAGGCTTCGGTGCCCATCGAAGACACCCGCGCGCTGATGCGGGCCATGCAGTACGCGCACTCCTACGGTTACTCGGTGTGGCTGAACCCGGTCGATCCCTTCCTGGGCCGGGGGGGCGTGATGCATGCCGGGCCGGTGGCGGCTCGGCTGGGCCTGCCCGGCAACCCTGTCATCAGTGAAACGGTGGCCCTGCACACGCTGTGCGAGCTGGTCGCCTCGGTGCGCTGCCGGCTGCATCTGTGCCGTCTGTCCTCCGCGGCAGGGGTCGAGCTGGTGCGCAAGGCCAAGCAGGCGGGCCTGCCGATCACCGCCGATGTGGCTGTCCACCATCTGCATCTGAGCGAGATGGATGTCAGCTTCTTCGATACCTACCATCGGGTCGAGCCGCCGTTCCGCTCGCTGCGCGACCGGGATGCACTGCGCGCCGCGCTGCGCGATGGCACCATCGATGCCGTCTGCTCGGATCACACGCCCGTGGTCGAAGATGCCAAGCGGATGCCCTTCGGCGAGGCCGAGCCGGGTGTCACCGGCTTGGAGCTGCTGCTGCCGCTGTCGCTGAAGTGGGCGAACGAGCTGGAGCTGGGGCTGATGCCGATGCTGGATAGGCTGACGCGGATTCCGGCCGGCATCGCCGGCATCGACCCGGCCCTGAAGGGTCAGCCCGCCGGGCTGGCCGTGGGCGCCGTGGCCGATCTGTGCCTCTTCGATCCGGAAAGCTGGTGGGTCGTGACCGAGGAGGCGCTGTGGAGCCAGGGCAAGGACACCCCCTATCTGGGCCGGGAAGTCCAGGGGCGGGTGCGCCTGACCGTGGTTTCCGGACGCCTGGTCTTCGAGGCGCTGGGCAGCTCTTGAAAGAAATCCGTCGCCAGTTCCGTCTCAGCCTGCTGATCCTGCTGCTGATACTGGGGCTGCTCGTGCAACTGCTGATCCAGCCGTGGATGGGGCTGGCGGGCCGTCGCACCTTCATCCGCCTCTGGTCGCGTGCGCTGCTGCGCGCCTGCGGCCTGCGGCTGATCGAGCGGCCGCCGGCTGGTGCTGCGCAGCAGGAGGCGGTGCAGCGCTCAGCCGTGGGGACGGTCTCGCAGCCCAGCGCAGACGCCCCCTCTTGCCACGCCGCGCATCCTGCCGCAGATGCGGTCTCTCAGCCATCCTTGCATCCCGCCGGGGCGGTGGCGGAGCAACCCCCGCAGCATCCTGCTGCTGACGCTGCGTCGCCTCCCAGCGCACATCCCGCACAGGGCGTGGCTCCTACGGGTGGGCAGACCCTGGCCGAGCTTGCACCCGGCCGCATGCTGGTGGCCAACCATCCCTCCTGGCTCGACATCTTCGCCATCGATGCGCTGGCGCCGGCCGCCTTCGTCGCCAAGGCCGAAATCCGCCGCTGGCCGCTGATCGGCCTGCTGGTCAGCCAGGCCGGCACCCTCTACATCGAACGGGGCCGGCGTCGTGCCGTGCCCGAGGCCATCGAACAGATGCGGGCGCGCATGCGCGCCGGCTGGCCGGTAGCCTTCTTTCCCGAAGCCACCACCCATGCCGGGCCGGGGATGCGGGCCTTTCACGGCAACCTGCTCGAAGCCGCCATTGCCGAAGCCACCGAGGTGCTGCCCATCGCCATCCGCTACCGCCACCGCGATGGCCGCATCGGCGAGGCGGCCCATTTCCTCGAGGACCAGAACTTCGCCCAATCCGTCTGGGCCATCCTCGGCGAAAAGGATCTGCAGGTCGAACTGCAGCCCCTGCCCCCCGTGCCCGCCGCCGGCAAGACCCGCGCTCAGCTGTCGGCCGAGCTGCGGGCGATGCTGGAAGGGGCGCTGGGGCGGGGCTTCAGTGGCGAATGTGCCACCGACGATAGAACCAGAGCAGAAAGAGGAACCAGGGCGGCATGATGTAGAGTGCCACGCGGGTGTCTTCTTCCAGCGCCAGCAGGCACAGCACGAAGAGCAGGAACAGCTGGGTCAGGATGGCGGTTGCGGTGCCGCCGGGCAGCTTGAAGCGTGACTGTTCGTGCAGATCGGGGCGTTTTCGGCAATAGGCGATGTAGGAAAGCAGGATCATCGACCAGGTGAAGATCACCAGGATGGCCGACATGGTCGAAATCAGGGTGAACACCGTCATCACATCCGGGATGACGAACAGCAATGTCAGTCCGATGGCCATGCATGCTCCCGAGAACAGGAGACTGGTGACGGGCACGCCCCGCGCGGACAGTCGGCCGAAGATGGCCGGAGCCCTTTTGTAGACGGCAAGGCCATAGAGCATTCGGCAGCCGGAGTAGACGCCGCTGTTGCCCGATGAGGCAGCTGAAGTCAGTACCACGAAATTGATCATGCCTGCGGCAGCAGGGAATCCGGCCAGCATGAACAGTTCGACGAAGGGACTGCGATCCGCCGGCACTTTGGCCCAGGAAATCACGCTGATGATGCAGATGAGCGCCAGCACGTAGAACAGCAGAATGCGAAACGGGATGGTGTTGATCGCCTTGGGCAGTGTTCTTTCCGGGTTCTTGGCCTCGGCTGCCGTGGTGCCGATCAGTTCGGTGCCAGCGAACGAGAATACGGCAATCTGGAAACCCGCGAAGAATCCCATGATGCCATTGGGCATCATGGCACCTGGCTCCCAAAGATGTGACAGCGAGGCCTGGACACCGTTGGGTGACTGAAACGAGGTGGCGACCATGACCAGGGCGGTGACGATCAGTACGACGATGGCGATGATCTTGATCAAAGCGAACCAGAACTCCACTTCGCCAAAGATGCGCACCGCCAGAATATTCAGCGCCAGCAGAACGAACAGCGTGAAGAATGCCGGCATCCAGGTGGGTACGTCCGGATACCAGTACTGAAAGAAGCCGGCGACCACCACGACATCACCGACGACTGCGACGCTCCAGCTCAGCCAGTAGGACCAGCTCAGAACAAAGCCGGCGCGCGCTCCCAGATAGGTGCTGACGATATCGGCAAAGGACTTGAAGCCAAGATTGGACAGAAGCATCTCGCCCATGGCTCGCATCACAAAGAACAGGAAGAAGCCCAGGATGGCGTAGACAAGTATGATGGATGTGCCGGCCAGCGCGATGATCTTGCCGGACCCCATGAACAGACCCGTGCCGATGGCGCCGCCGATGGCGATCAACTGGATGTGGCGATTGTCCAGCATGCGTTGCAGGTGTGGTTCCTCGTCGCCGATCCGGGAATCCTGTGGAGAAATCTCCTCAGAGTGGTTCATGGTTGTCTCCTTGTTGGCAGAGGCGCTGGATCTTTGCCAGTAGCTCTTAAGTGATTTGGTGGCGAATTTATTGATTGATGGACGCCGCCATAGCTGGATGCATGGACACCCTTCAGCGCGCGGATGACTCGAATCCGCTCAGGGTGTTGACGACGTTGATGCCGATCTCGTCGACCATGTATCCGCCTTCCATGACGAACAGCGTGGGCAGCGCTGTCTGGGCGATCTGGGCTCCCAGTTGTTCGTAGTCGGGGCTTCTGAGTTTGAAATGGCTGATCGGATCGTGCTCGAAGGTGTCGACACCCAGTGACACGATCAGGCAGTCGGGCCGATGATCGGCTATCCGTTTCAGCGCGAGCGCCAGGGCTTCCCGATATGTCGGCCAGTCCGTGCCACGAGGCAGCGGCAGGTTCAGCGTGTGGTCCAATCCGGGGCCGATTCCGCGTTCATCCGGATATCCCGAGAAGTAGGGGTAGGCCGAGCGGGTGTCTCCGTGGATGGAGACGAACAGCACATCGTCGCGGTCGTAGAAGATGTTCTGCGTGCCGTTGCCATGATGAAAATCCACATCCAGGATGGCGACACGTCCGGCGCCATTGGCTCGGGCGCGCTCGGCTGCAATGGCCGCATTGTTGAGATAGCAGTAGCCACCCATGTATTCGCGGGCGGCATGGTGTCCGGGTGGGCGGCACAGTGCGAATGCGGCTCTTTCTCCCGACAGGACCAGATCCATGGCCGTGAGGGCTGTGTCGGCGCTGCCCTTCACCGCGGCCCAGGTGCCGGCGGTAATGGGGGCTCCCGCGTCCATCGCATAGAAGCCCAGCTTACCGTCGATGAAATCGGGCTCGCGGCTGATGGCGAGATCCCTGACGGGCCAGACAAGCGGCAAGGCGTCACAGGTCTTTCCGGTCGCGCTCCATTCGGCCCAGGCATTTTCCAGAAAGTGCACATAGCGCTCGGAGTGTGCCGCCACATAGCATGAGCGTGCGTAACTCTCCGGTGTCAGTACGGGACCCAGATTCCGGGTCTGCACGCGGGCAAGGATCGTCTCCACGCGTTCCGGCTTCTCGAAGGAAGGGCTGACCGTTCCATCCTTCAGTTCCGTGCCGCGGTGCTGTCGATGGGCTTCGCAGTAGATTGTCTTCATGGACCGGTGTCTCCTGTATCTGGGGGCAGGACGCTTGCTGCCTGCCGTTCATGATCACCGGAATTTCCCGAATTTTCTTCGCTTTCTTTGCCGGGTATCGTGGTGTTCAGGAGAAAATTTTTCTGTTTTGACCGGGTATGGCGAAAAAACGTTTCGATTCATCACTGGACGACATCGATCGCCAGCTGATCCGGCTGCTGCAGGAGGATGCGACGCTTTCCAACGCGGCGCTGGGCGAGCAGCTGTGCATCAGCGTGACGCCATGCTGGCGTCGCCGAAAGCGTCTGGAAGAGACGGGCGTCATCACAGGCTATCGGGCTCAGCTGGATCGTCGCCGAATGGGTTATGACGTGCTGGCGTTCGTGCAGATCAAGTTCGGCGGGCACGCAAACGACTCACCCGATCGTTTCGAGCAGATGGTGCTGAATCAGCCGTTGGTGCTGAGCTGCCACAAGATCACCGGGGAGGCGGACTTTCTGCTGACGGTGGTGGCTGCCGATCTGGATAGCTACGGGCAATTCATTGAAAGCGTCCTGCGCAAGCAGCCCGGCATTTCGTCGATCCAGTCGAGCATCGCCTTGCGCGAGGTGAAGGCTTTCGGAAAGATTCCGATCGGCCCTTGATCGGCGTGCCCCCGTCGGGAGGGGGCACTTCTGTCTGCATCATGGGCAGGGCACTGCAGCGGCAGCCCCTGCCTGCCCATTTCTGTGCAGCCGCGGCTTTACTGGCCGGCTGCGGATGTGCTGGCCTTCTTCACCCGGGGGTTCGAGTTGCCCCAGACGGTGTAGAGGTCGGCGAGCAGGGCGCCGTTGATGTCCTCGATTTCGGCCTGGGTGATTTCGCCGTCGCCCTGTTTGCCGAAGAGCACGACTTCATCGCCTTCGAGGA
>JBHADS010000317.1:0-3170 GCA_041855185.1 Lautropia sp.
AGCAACGAGAACCGTGCCACCCAGGTCGGCGAGATCTCGCGGGCGCTGAAATCGCTGGCCAAGGAGCTGAAATGCCCGCTGATCGCGCTGTCGCAGCTGTCGCGGGAGGTCGAGAAGCGCCAGGACAAGAAGCCGATCATGAGCGATCTGCGCGAATCCGGCTCGATCGAGCAGGATGCGGACGTGATCTTCTTCATCCACCGGGACGACCGCTACGACCCCGATGCCGAGACCAAGGGCATGGCCGAGATCATCATCGGCAAGCAGCGTAACGGTCCGATCGGTTCCGTCACGCTGGCCTTCCACGGCCAGTACACCAAGTTCGACAACTACGCCGGGCCGCAGGGCGGCTACTGACCCGGCGCGCGCCAAGCCCCGCCGCTCCATCTAAGGCCCGAAATCCGGGCCTGTCACCGGCGCCAGCCGTGGCACACGGGCCCGGCAGTTGGGATAGGCTTGCTGCACTGTCACTTCGATCAGGCGTTCGGCAGTCGGCCAGGTCTGCCGATGCTCGCCGAGTTCATCGAGCACCCGCGCCCGGCCATTGATGCGCACGCGCGTCGCGGTAGAAAAGTCGACGAACAACATGCCGATCTGCGGATTGGTGAACAGGTTGCCGATGCTGTTGAAGAAGTTGTTGCCCGGGTAGTCGGGGAAGATCAGGGTGTGCTCGTCCGGCACGACGAGCAGGGGCTCGGGGTCGTTGGGCGGGTTGTGCTGCCGGCCACGGAAGCTGCAATCGCAGGCGCCCTGATCATTGGCAGTGGCCATGAAGAAAAAGGGCTGGGCCTGCAGAAAGCGGATCAGCGCGGGGTTGAGCCGGTCACGCACCGTGGCGGCGAGGCCGCGGGTGAGGCGGGCGACGCCGTAGCGGCTGTGGGCCTGCAGCTCACCCGCATGGAAGACGCCGAAACCGGGATCATCGGGGAGGGTGGTATCGCTCATGATTCGCTTGGGTGTGTCCAGAAATCCGACACATACGCATGATAGCCATGCCGCTATCGACATCAATACCGCGTGGCCCCGGTTGATCGTCTCCTTGGGGCAAACCATGACGGATTCATGCCCCCGGTCGTGCTTCGGCATGGGCGCCCGACGCAGGCGATGCCTTGGGAGGCCCGCGTCCGACTGAGCAGGCTGGGCCGAGGGCGGCTGGCGACGACGCTCAAGAAGGCGTGAAGTTCCATACAGAGAAAGAAAACCCCACCCGGACAGTTCGTGTCTGGGTGGGGTTGGCGCGTGGATCACACGGGCCCGTTATGCGGCGTGCTGCCCGGCACGGCCGTCGTGCCGGGTGGGGGCCGCCAGGCTCAGGTGCTGGGCATTGCTTGCGGTGGCGTGCCGTCCAGCGGCGCCTGAACCTTCGGCTTGCGCCGAATCAGATGGGCCGTCAGGTAGTTGCGCACCGGCTGCTCATAAAGCAGGAAGATGGCGGCGGAGGCGGTCAGGGTGGCAACGGCGACCGTGGCCACATAAGCTGGCAAACCCCATTCCAGCGCACCGATCCGCTTGACCACGCCCATCACGTAGATGTGGAAGATGTAGATCGGGTAGGACAGCTCGCCCAGGAAGTTGATGCTGGACTTGACGGCTGGGCCGAAACGCTGGATCGACTGCTCGCAGGCCAGGGTCAGCATGATCAGGGCGGCGCTGGGCAGACCGATCACCAGGACACGCAGCCACTTGTTCTGCGCCATCTCGTGACTGACGAGGCCGGTCGAGGGCAGCAGCAGGTAGCAGAATGCCGCCAGACCGAGGATCGCCACCGGCCAGGGCAGCTTCGCTTTCTGCAGGAAGGGCGTGCTGATCAGCACCTGCGCCATCAGCATGCCGTAGATGAACTCGAGGATGTAGCCATCGCTCCAGTAGGACAGCGCCGATTGCGGGGCGACGAACGGATGAACCAGCGTCAAGCCCAGCAGCAGCGCCGAACAGATCTGCATCCGATAGTGGTGCGAGATCTGCAACGAGACGAAGTAGAGCAGGTAGAACAGGATTTCGTAGTTCAGCGACCAGCCCAGCATCAGCAGCGGCATGTGGTACTGGATGCTCTCGTCCCAGACCGGGAAGAAGAACAGTGAACCCAGCAGCCGGGTCAGACTGAAATCGACCTGATTCAGCAGGCCGGGGGCGAGCAGTGCGACGGCTGCCAGGCCCAGCGTACCCATCCAGTACAGCGGCACGATCCGGATCAGCCGCCGCGTGAAGAACTGCGGCGCACCGTTCTGGGTGACGTAGTGGATGATGAAACCGGACATGACAAAGAAGACATCGACACCGGCCGCGCCAAAGGGGGCCATGCCGTACTCAGTGCGGATGTGGCTGACCACGACGAGCGCTGCGGCGACGAAGCGTAGCGCTTGAATGGAGTATAAGGTCTTGAACTGCAAGGGCTGGGCACCGTGAGGATTGCTACAGGGCTGCAACGGGAGATTCATTCAGGAAGCGGCCGCGATGCTCGGACGCACGTGATCTGAATCAGGCGGGCAGTGCTTGTGTTGCGGGAAGGTAACATGTTGGGCCGCTGCTTGTATGCCTGAAAATCACAAAGCAGTTTATTTTAGCGTGTGTACTTGACACAGCGAAAAATTACCAAATGTCAGCAAAGGGGGAAGGACGGTCGGTTTGTCGGCCGGCCTGCCGCTCTGCTGGCCGCTCAGAAGGCCGTCAGCTGCTTTTGGCTGGCGCCACCGGAGGGCAGCATCGAAGGGAGGGATCGACGGGGAGGGCAAGACGAGCGGGCGCCTGCCGGGCAGCTGGTCCTGCTGGCCGGGAGGGGGCCACGTTCAGACGGAGGCAGCCACGGGCGCAGCGGCGCGCCCGAGGAGGGGGCCGGCAGGGAGCCCGGAAGAGGCACGGTTCGGAGGCCGCCCAGCCCAGAGAACGCCCGACTCAGAGGAGATCCGACTCAGCGGAGGCTCGGCTCAAAGGAGCCGAGCCGGGGAGGGCTCGCGCCGAGTGGGGCGGCCCGGGGGCCGCAGGACTCAGACTCAGAGCACGCTGGCAGCGAAGTCGGCCAGGCGCGAGCGCTCGCCGCGTTGCAGCGTCAGGTGTCCGCCGTGGGCCCAGCCCTTGAAGCGCTCGACCACGTAGGTCAGGCCCGAGGAGGCTTCGGTCAGGTAGGGGGTGTCGATCTGGGCGATGTTGCCCAGGCAGACGACCTTGGTGCC
>JBHADS010000318.1:0-3224 GCA_041855185.1 Lautropia sp.
CGATGCTCGCCTGGGCGCTGTGGCTGGCCGCCTCGCTGATCGGCTGGTTCCGCTGGGGATGGCAGCGCTTCTCGAACGGCGGCTACTGGAGCGAGGACCCGCCCCCCAGCAGGCCACGTCCCGACGGTCCCCGCCCTCCGGCCTCGACCGATAGCACGGAAAGCGGCGCAGCCGTCGCGGCGACAGCCCCGCCCGCCGACCTGGACCGAAAGGCGGTTGAGAGCTCCGCGGGGATGGACGTGAGCGCTGGCGAGGGAAGGAGCACGGGTGTCGGCAATGCCCCTGCCACCTCATCCGCCGCCGTCTCGCAACCAGCGGACAGCCCACTGGAAACGCCCCACCCCGATGGGGGTCCAGCAGGCCCGGGCAGCCCGGCGGCGGCACCGCCGGGCCAGCAGCCGCCCACGCGCACTTTCCCGTTGAAGCTGCCCAGCAACCTTGGCCGCAAGATCCTGATCGTGGCCGCAGTCATCATCAGTGCCTGGCTCCTGCTCACGCTGCTGACCGTCGTGGGCGCCGTCGCCTTCCATCTGCTCTGATCGGCCCGAAGCAAGCGCAGGAACCCGTGCGACGGGTGCTTGACCGGTGGCTCAGTGAGAACATTTCTCAACGGAATGGTCTCCCGCCGATCCCCCGACGCAGAACCCCCGCCCCCACACATCCCGCGATGCGTCACCCAAGATACCGCGCGCACCTGCGCCGCCGTCACAGGCATCGGCCAAGCCCCGACAGGAACGGCTCGGAATCCTGCCGTTGCGACTGAGTGTGCGCATCCGTGCGGCCCTCTCCGCACACTGTGTGCACAATGGCATCTGCTTTTTCATGATTGGAGAGGCTTGCCACGGTATAATTGCGAGAAATAAGCAGTCTTCAAGCTGTCCTCTCTCCTCCGTGCGTGGTTCTCACCACGCCCTGCCCTTCGGGCCTTCCGTCTTCCTGCCAGCCATCACCACGGCTCGCGCTCCCTTTACCTTCATCAAGAAACAGACACCACCTCCTTACTCAGATCGCCGCGATTCCTCTGCTTCTGGTCTCAATGCTTCGACCCTCGGTAAGCAGTCCGTCGCTGGAGCTTAAATTGAATACTTCTACTACTGACTTCGCCGGGCTCGGCCTGTCCGCCCCGCTTCTGCGGGCGCTGGGCGATGTGGGATACACCCATCCCACGCCGATCCAAGCCCGTGCCATCCCCGTCGTGCTGACAGGCCGCGATCTGCTGGCAGCCGCTCAAACGGGAACCGGCAAAACCGCCGGCTTCACCCTGCCCATTCTGCAACGGCTCAGCGAAAGCAAGCCGCCGCAGCGCAAGGCGGGCCGTCCACGCTGCCTGATTCTGACCCCCACCCGCGAGCTGACCGCTCAGGTGGCCGAATCCGTGCAGACCTACGGCAAGTACACCGACATCCGTTCACTGTTGATCTTCGGCGGGGTCAACATCAATCCGCAGATTCAGGCACTGCGCAACCCGGTCGACATCCTTGTCGCCACGCCGGGCCGCCTGCTCGACCATGCCCAGCAAGGCACGGTCGATCTGTCGGGCGTCGAGATCTTCGTGCTCGACGAGGCCGACCGGATGCTCGACATGGGCTTCATCCACGACATCCGTCGCGTGATCGCCCGCTTGCCGGCCCAACGCCAGAACCTGCTCTATTCCGCCACCTTCTCGCCCGAGATCCGTGCGCTGGCCCACGGTCTGCTCAACGAGCCGGCCGAGGTCGATGTCGCCCCGCGCAACACTGCCTCCGAGCTGGTGACGCAGAGCGTGCACCTGGTGCCCAAGGCTCGCAAGCGTGCCCTGCTGTCCTTCCTGATCGGCTCGCAGCGCTGGACGCAGGTGCTGGTGTTCACCAAGACCAAGCACGGCGCCAACCGGCTGGCCGAGCAGCTCGGCAAGGATGGCATCGAGGCGATGGCGATCCACGGCAACAAGAGCCAGGGTGCCCGAACCCGCGCGCTGGAGCGCTTCAAGGACGGCAGCCTGCCCGTGCTGGTCGCCACCGATATCGCCGCTCGTGGGCTGGACATCGACGAGTTGCCGCACGTGGTCAACTACGAGCTGCCACATGTGGCCGAAGACTACGTGCATCGCATCGGCCGTACCGGCCGCGCCGGGCGCGAAGGCTCGGCCGTGTCGCTGGTCGACCGCGAGGAAATGAAACTGCTGAGCGGCATCGAGCGCCTGATCAAGCGCCAGATTCCGCGCGTCGAAGTCGAGGGCTTCACCGGCTGGCAGGCCCAGCCCGGTGACAGCACCGACGACATCAACGACCGGCCCCCGCTGCCGCATGGACAGCGCCGCCCGGCTGCCAACCGTCGCCCCGGTGCCGGCAGCGATCAGCTGGCCCGTGCTCGCAGCCCGCGCAGCAGTGTCGCCAAACCGGGCCCGCTGTCGCCGAAGCCGCAACGTGCCCCTCTCGTGGCCCGGGCCGGTGCCCCTGCCCGAGCGGCAGAGCCGGATGCGGCGCGCCCCGCCAACGGCAACCGCCCGCCGATGGAGGCGAACCGCCGGGCCGACGCTGCGACCCAGCCACGCCCGTCGACCGCTCAGCAGCCGAGCACACAGCGTCGTGGCCGGGGGCAGCAGCGCCCGGCGCTGACCCACGGTGCCACGGCACAGCCTGCGCACGCGCTCTACAAGAAACGCTCGGAAGACTGAGCAAGGCCCGCAGCCAAAGCCCCTGCCCTGCCGCACGGCAAGGCAGGGGCTTTTCGTATGGATGCGCCCCTGAGATTGACGCCCCCTGAGATTGACGCCCCCTGAGCCATGAAAAAACCCCGCAGGACATTGCCCTGGCGGGGTTTTTCTTGCCGGACCGACCGGCCGGAGGCTGTCAGCGACCGGCGCGATCAGCGGCAGTCCGATCGAAGCGGGGCCGGGCGCTTCCGCCTGCTGGCAGGCGGCTGCACTTCGGCCCCGACCGGGATCACTTCTTCTTGTCGGCAGCGGCGGCGGGGGTGCCGGCGGCCTTGGACAGACCCGAGACGTTGGCGTCGATCATTTCCAGCACTTGCTTGGAAGCGGCCTGCAGCTGCTCATAGGCGGCGTTGGCGTTGACCACGCTCTGCTTCAGCAGGTTGACGGCGCTTTCCGAGCCAGCCGGGGCGTTCTTGACCAGCGAGTCGACCGAAGCCAGCAGTTGACGCTGGGTGGCCGAAACCTGCTGCTCGATCAGCGACGAAACCTGGGTGGTGGTTTCGTGGGTGATGTCGTAGACGTTCTTGAC
>JBHADS010000319.1:0-6284 GCA_041855185.1 Lautropia sp.
CGAGCCGAGTCAAGCATGGCAGAAGAAAACAATCCAGTCTTTCAGATTCAGCGGATGTATCTCAAGGATATGTCGCTGGAAATCCCCCACGCGCCGCATATCTTCCTCGAGCAGACGCCGCCCAGCGTCGAAGTGGCGATCGATACCGCCCAGGAAACCCTGGCCGAAGGCATCTACGAAGTCAGCGTGACCGTCACCGTCACCACCAAGCTGGAAGAGAAGGTGGTGTTCCTGGTCGAAGGCAAGCAGGCAGGCATCTTCGAGATCCGCAACATTCCGGCCGATCAGATGGAGATCGTGCTGAACGTGCTGTGTCCGAACACCGTCTATCCCTACCTGCGCTCGAACGTTGCCGATGTCATCCAGCGTGCCGGCTTCCCGCCGATCCACCTGGCCGAGATCAACTTCGAGGTGCTCTACCAGCAGCGTCTGGCCGCCATGGCTGGGGCCGATGGCCAGCTGAGCGCCGATGATCGGCCCACGTCGGCACCCCACTGATCGCCGGGGCGATACCCTGCGGGGCATCGCGTGCGACTGTGTTTTTATGGGAGGTGGACAGATGAAGACGAAACAGGCGCTGGGCATAGTGCTGCTGACGGGCTTTCTGGCTCTGTCGGGGCCCGGTGGGGCCGGTGCGCAGGACAAGGGCGGCAGCCTGCCGGCCATGCAGCCCAGTTCCACGCTGGGTCCGGCGTCCAAGTCTGCTGCACCTGTCAATGCCGCGAAGCCCGCGCCGCGTCAGGCGCGGATTCCCGGCATGGCCCGGTTCCGCTCGATCGGGACCGAGGACGCCGTGATGTACGATGCGCCTTCGGACAAGGCGAAGCCGCTGTTCCAGGCGCCGCGCGGCATGCCGGTGGAGGTGATGGCGGTGTTGCAGGGCTGGGTTCGCGTGCGGGACATGCAGGGCGACACCGCCTGGGTGAGCCGTGATGATCTGGCCGATCGGCGTACCGTGATCGCGCTCGAGCAGTTGCCGCTGCGCAAGGAGCCGAACGAGATGGCCGGCAGCTGGTTCGAGGTCGCGCCGGGCGTCGTCTTCGATCTGCAGACCGAGCGGGCTGATTCCGACGGCTTCGTGCGGGTGCGCCATGCCGATGGGCAGGTGGGTTTCATCGACAGCACACAGGTCTGGGGGCTCTGAGCCATGAAGATCGCCATTCTGGGCGCAGGCGCCTGGGGGACGGCGCTGGCGGTGCATGTCGCCGGCCGTCATGAGGTGGCGCTGTGGTCTCGCAACCCGGCCGTGGTCGAGGCGATGCGTGCCGAGCGCAGCAATCGCAGCTATCTGCCCGATCAACCCATCCCTGATTCCGTTCGGCTGACAGCCGATCTGGCCGAGGCCGTGCGGCAGGCCGATCTGCTGGTGCTGGCGACCTCGGTCGCCGGGCTGCGGCCGGTGGCGCGGCAATTGGCTGCCTTGCTGCCGGTGCGTCCCGAAGATCCCGTCGATGCTTCCCACGTACCGGGCGCGTCAGTGCCGCACGCGGCCGACGAGTCCCTGGCGCCGCCGCCCGATTCGCCCGGCATCGTCTGTCTGTCGAAGGGGCTGGAGGCGCAGTCGCGGCTGCTGCCGCACCAGGTGCTGGCCGAAGAGCTGCCGGCGCTGCGTTTTGGCTGCCTGAGCGGCCCCAGCTTTGCACAGGAAGTGGCGGCGGGCCTGCCGGTGGCGCTCACCGCCGCCTCGGCCCACGAAAGCCTGCGCCTGCAGATGGTGCAGGCTTTTCATCATGGCCCGATGCGGGTCTATCGCAGCACCGATCTGGTCGGCGTCGAGATCGCCGGGGCGCTCAAGAACATCATGGCGGTGGCCACGGGTATCTGTGATGGGCTGGGACTGGGACTGAATGCCCGCTCGGCACTGTTGACCCGTGGCCTGGCCGAGATCACCCGCTTCGGGCTGGCGCATGGCGCCTCTCATGAAACCTTCCTGGGTCTGGCCGGCGTCGGCGATCTGGTGCTGACCTGCACCGGTGATCTGTCGCGCAACCGTCGCGTCGGTCTGTTGCTGGCCGAAGGGCGTTCGCTGTCCGATATCCTGGCCAGCCTGGGGCATGTGGCCGAAGGGGTTGCCTGCTGCCCGGCCGTGGTCTCCCGTGCAGCCGAGGCCCATGTCGAGATGCCGATCAGCCGCGCCGTGCTGGCGGTGATCGAAGGGAAGCTGTCGGCACGCGAGGCGGTGGCGATGCTGCTGGCCCGTGAGCCCCGCCAGGAGTGAAGTGGCAGGAAGGCTTGGTTGCATGCATCATTCAGCATGCAATCCGATGGGAGCCGCTCCGGCGAAATCATGCTGGCGCCACGCCTCGAACACGCTGACCGCTACGGCATTCGAGAGATTCAGGCTGCGATTGTCCGGGCGCATCGGCAGCCGCAGCAACTGCTCCGGTGCAAAGCTCTGCAGCACGGCGGGCGGCAGGCCCGCGGTCTCGCTGCCGAACACCAGATAATCACCCGGCTCGAAATGGCACTGGAAGGGGCTGCGCCGGCCCTTGGTGCTGAAGCCGAACAATCGGCCACCTTGGGTCGTTGCCAGAAATCCAGGCCAGTCACGGTGCACTTTCATGGTCGTGAATTCATGATAATCCAGCCCGGCGCGACGCATCCGGGCGTGGTCGATCGGGAATCCGAGTGGTTCGATCAGATGCAACGAGCAGCCGGTATTGGCGCACAGACGGATGATGTTGCCGGTATTCGGGGGAATCTCCGGCTGGACGAGCACGACGTTGAACACGGGCAGGCGGGGCAGGGACAAAGCTCCGATGATACGTGTTCGCCGCGCGGGCTGCCCGGTGTTCGCATCAGTCTCCGCATCTGCTGCCGGGCGCAGGCGTGCGTGCCACCACCCAGGCGACGACTTCCGCCGCACCCGCGGCTTTCAATGTGCGGGCTGCTTCCAGCAGGGTGCTGCCGGTGGTCATCACGTCATCGACCAGCGCGATGCGCAGCTGCGCCACGCTGGCCGAGGCCAGAAAGGCATTCCGCAGATTCTGCCGTCGGGCCGCTGCATCGAGGCTCGATTGCGGACGGGTATGGCGGATGCGTTGCAGCCAGCCGTGGCGCAACGGCGGTGCGGCACCTGCGGCTGCACGGATCAGGGCACGGGCGATCAGCAGACTCTGATTGAAACCGCGTTCGGCCAGCCGTTGGCCCGACAGCGGGATCGGGATGATGGCATCCACGGTGTGCAGGCCGTCGGTCCGGCTGTCGTGCAGCCCTTGCAGCAGCAGTTCGGCCAGGGGGCGCGCCAGCGCGGTCTGCTGATCGAATTTCAGTGCATTCAAGGCCCGGTCGAGCGGCGCCGCATAGTCGGCGCCACTGAGGACACGGTGCAGCGGGCTGTCGGCCTCGAGGCAGGGATGCGGCTCATCCGCGTGCCTCAGGCGCAGGGCGCAGCGCGGGCAGTGGGGCTGTGAGTGGCCGGGAATGGCGTCCCGGCAGCCGGGGCAGAGCGTCGCGTGATCGCAGGCGCGGCCACAGAGCAGGCAGGCGCGTGGCAGCAGGCGTCCGAGCACGCGCTGGCAGATCCTGTCGAGTGGCTGCCAGGGAAAGGGGGCAACGAGGCTTTTCATGATGAGTGAATTCTGTATGCAGCATCATGATGCGCCTTGGGCGGGCTGTTTGGCGCGCTCGGCGTCCGCCGGATCTAGTCCAGCTGTCCGAGTGCGGCGATGCGTGCCCGCTGCTGTCCTGCACGCGCCCGTCGTCAGCCGATTCAGGCGTGCAGGGCAAGTGCAGGCACGTGGGCGATCGCGGAAAAGCAGGGCAAGATCAGGCACGTGGGGCGATCACAGAAACGCAGGGTAATCGCAGGAAGTCCTGCCGATCGCAGCAAAGCAGGGCAAGCGCAGGCAATCAGGCTGCCCGCGGGAAAAACTGTCGGGCCGTCCGTCGGCCGGGGATGGACCGGACCGCAACAGGGGGTCGGTGCTGCACGTGTGGTCCGAGGCTCTATACTCGCGCTCATGCTGAAGCCCATTGGTCTGGATCGCCCGTCCCTGCGCACGCTGTTCAATCGGAAACGGCTGGCCGAGGCGCGGGCGGATTTTCTGCTGGCTGAAGTCGAGCAGCGTCTGGCCGAGCGTCTGGAGCCGATGCGCTTGCCGGATGCGGCGGTGGTGCTGGACCTGGGCTGTGGTCTGGGCCGATCGCTGGGGCGGTTGGCCGGGCGTTTTCCGCAGGCCCGTGTGCTGGCTCTTGATCTGGCCGACGAGCCCCTGCGGGAGCGATGCCGGCTGGAAGGGAAGGCGCAGCGGGGCGTGCAGGGGCTGCTGCAGCGATTGCGCGCACGCCCCCGGCCGAAGCTGCCGGTCTGGTTGGCGGCGGATGCGCACCAGTTGCCGCTGGCTGACGGCAGTGTCGATGTGATCTGGTCCAATCTGGTGTTCCATTGGTTCGATGATCCGCTGCAGGTGCTGCGGGAGTGCCTGCGTGTGCTGCGTCCGAACGGCCTGCTGCTTTTTTCGGCCTTCGGGGTGGATACCGCACGGGAGCTTCGCCAGGCGGAGCCGACTCCGGCCGACGTGGCCGGCCTGCTGGCGAGTCTGGGGCGGTCGTCCCCGGGGGTCTGGCCCAATCTGCAGGACATGCATGACTGGGGGGACGCGATGATGGCCTGCGGTTTCATGGCGCCGGTGATGGACATGGACCGGATTCAGTTGAGCTATCGTCATCCCGAGGCGCTGGCCGCCGATCTGGAGGCGCTGGCCTTTCCGCCGGCACGCGAAGGACTCGCGGTGCCCGTACTGAGCATCGAGCTGGTGTTCGGTCATGCCTGGGTGCCGGAGCAGAAGCCCTTGGCCGATGGTCTGGCGCCGGTCAGAATCCTCCGCCGAAAGTGAGGCTGAATGAAGGAAGAAGTGCTTGGGCTGAGCCCCGCGTCTCATGAGTTGCTGCTGTGGTTCTGCGTTCTGGCGGGGCTGGCGATCTGTGTCGCCATCGTCGGCGTCACGATCCGCCACCACAGGCGCCGGCGTCGTGGTGCCGATCCGGACGCGGGCTCGGCACGCAGTTCGCTGCTGAGCGAAGTTGGCTGGGTGCTGATCCCGGTGCTGATGATGGTGCTGCTGGGGGCGTGGATCGTGGCTGAGCGTTGGCCGGGGCATGGCGATGCGGTGTCGGCAGGACAGTTCCGGAGTACCCCGGTGGCCGTGCCGCCGGGGCAGGGGCCGGCATGAGGTGCGTGTGATGAGCTCCGACGTTCCGAACGTGCTGGAAAAGCATCAGCGGCGCTATCGTCGTCTGCTGTGGCTGACGCTGTTCATTACATTCGATCTGATCGTATTCGGCGCCTTCGTGCGCCTGGCCGATGCGGGGCTGGGCTGCCCCGATTGGCCCGGCTGCTATGGCAGCTTCACCCCCCTGGGGGCAATGGACGAGATCCGTGCCGAAGTGGCGGTGCTGCCTGATGGGCCGGTCACGGTCTTCAAGGCCTGGGTCGAGATGCTGCACCGTTATGTCGCCAGTGGCCTGGGTTTGCTGGTGATTGCGCTGCTGCTGATGACCTGGCGCTGGCGTCGGCAGGAGCGGCTGGCGGGGCACGCCGGACGCTACGCCGATGGCAGCTTCTCGCCCTCGCTGCTGCTGGCGGCCCTGACGCTGGTCTGGATCATCCTGCAAGGGCTGTTCGGCATGTGGACGGTGACGCTGCGGCTGCAACCGGCGGTGGTGACGGCACACCTGTTCGGGGCGATGGTGCTGTTCATGGCGCTGATGGCGCAATGGAACCGGGTGGCGGCGCAGCCGGTGGTCGAGGCCGGCGCCCGCTCCCTGCGGATCGGGGCGCGCGTGGTGCTGGTGCTGATTCTGTGCCAGATCGTGCTGGGCGGCTGGGTCAGCAGCAATTATGCGGCGCTGGCCTGTCAGGAGTTTCCGAGTTGTCAGGGCAGTTTCTGGCCGGACATGGATCTGCGCGCCGGTTTCGAGATCTGGCGTCCGCTGGGGATGCGCGCCAACGGCGAGCTGCTGCCCTTCGCCGCGCTGACGGCCATTCATTACGTGCATCGCCTGATGGCCTACGGGGTCTTTCTGGTGGCGGGTGGTCTGGCCTGGCGTCTCTACCGTCTGCCGGGCCTGCGGCGACTGGCGCAGGGGCTGGTGCTGGTGCTGGGCCTGCAGCTGCTGACGGGGCTGGCGAATGTCTTTCTGGGCTGGCCGCTGCTGGCGGCGCTGCTGCATTCGGCGGGCGCGGCCGCCCTGGTTGCGCTGGCGTTCATGATAGACTTTCGGGTCCGTCATGCCGGGTCTTGAGTGAAATGAGACCTGCCATCATTTTGAGTCGGGGCGCC
>JBHADS010000320.1:0-4729 GCA_041855185.1 Lautropia sp.
CCGGGCTGTCACGCAGAAAATGCATGAGCTCGAAGACGCGGGCATCGACTTCTATGCCACGACGATCGGCGCCAAGGGCATGAGTTTCATGTCCCGTCTGGGTGTGCCCATCGTTTCGCATCTGATCCAGCATGGCGACACCCCGCGTATCGACAAGCTGGTCCCGGTGATCAAAGTGCAGATCGACGCGTTCATCAAGGGTGAGATCGATGTCATCTATCTGGTCTACACGCGCTTCGTCAACACCATGTCGCAGACGCCGGTGATCGAACAGCTGCTGCCGCTGCATGCCGACAAGCTGGGCAAGCCCAGCGCGGAGTATTCCTGGGACTATCTGTATGAGCCCGATCCCCATTCGGTGCTCAAGGAATTGGTCACGCGCTACATCGAGGCACTGATCTATCAGGCATTGGCAGAGAGCATTGCTTCCGAGCACAGCGCCCGGGTCGTGGCGATGAAAGCCGCCTCCGACAACGCCAAGAAAATCATTCATGAGCTGCAGCTGTCCTACAACAAGGCACGCCAGGCAGCCATCACGCAGGAACTCAGTGAAATCGTCGGAGGAGCCGCTGCGGTCTGACCGTCGCCCCTATCCGAATAACGTACAGAATTCAAAGGAAGCCCCATGTCACAAGGTCATATCGTTCAGTGTATCGGCGCCGTCGTCGACATCCAGTTCCCGCGTGACGGGATGCCCAAGGTCTATGATGCGCTGGTCCTCGAAGACGCTGGCGACTCGCTGGCCGAGAAAGGACTGACGTTTGAAGTCCAGCAGCAGCTGGGTGATGGCATCGTCCGTACCATCGCGATGGGTTCGTCCGACGGCCTGCGTCGTGGCATGCCCGTGCGCGCCACCGGCGCCAACATTCAGGTTCCCGTCGGCCCTGGCGTGCTGGGTCGCGTGATGGACGTGCTCGGTCGCCCGATCGACGAGCGTGGTCCGATCGAAACGGAAGAGCGCCGCGGCATTCACCAGGCAGCCCCCAAGTTCGATGAGCTGTCGCCGTCGGTCGAACTGCTCGAAACCGGCATCAAGGTGATCGATCTGATCTGCCCCTTCGCCAAGGGCGGCAAGGTCGGCCTGTTCGGAGGCGCCGGCGTGGGCAAGACCGTGAACATGCTGGAGCTGATCAACAACATCGCCAAAGAGCACTCGGGTCTGTCGGTGTTCGCTGGCGTGGGCGAGCGTACCCGGGAAGGGAACGACTTCTACCACGAAATGTCGGACGCCAAGGTCATCGTGCAGGAAGACCTGTCCCAGTCGAAAGTGGCGATGGTCTTCGGTCAGATGAACGAGCCGCCGGGCAACCGTCTGCGCGTCGCGCTGACCGGTCTGACCATGGCCGAGCGTTTCCGTGACGAAGGCCGTGACATCCTGTTCTTCGTCGACAACATCTACCGCTACACCCTGGCCGGTACCGAAGTGTCGGCGCTGCTGGGCCGGATGCCGTCGGCGGTGGGCTATCAGCCGACGCTGGCCGAAGAAATGGGCCGTCTGCAGGAGCGGATCACCTCCACCAAGACCGGTTCGATCACCTCGATCCAGGCCGTGTACGTGCCTGCTGACGACTTGACCGACCCGTCGCCCGCAACCACCTTCGGCCACTTGGACGCCACCGTGGTGCTGTCGCGTGACATCGCTTCGCTGGGTATCTACCCCGCCGTCGACCCACTCGACTCCACCTCGCGCCAGATCGACCCGAACATCATCGGTGAAGAGCACTATGCCGTCACCCGCGGTGTTCAGGCCACGCTGCAGCGCTACAAGGAGCTGCGCGACATCATCGCCCTGCTGGGTATGGACGAACTGTCGCCGGAAGACAAGCTGGCCGTGGCCCGCGCCCGGAAGATCCAGCGTTTCCTGTCGCAGCCCTTCCACGTCGCCGAAGTGTTCACTGGCGCGCCCGGCAAGTATGTGCCGCTGAAGGAAACCATCCGCGGCTTCAAGATGATCGTGGATGGCGAGTGCGACGCACTGCCGGAGGCTGCTTTCTACATGGTCGGCACCATCGACGAGGCGTTCGAGAAAGCCAAGACCCTGAAGTAAGCAACTACTTACGACATGGGATGAGGCAAGGCCGGCAGGCTCCTCATCCCGTCTGAACCGCTACCACACCCAATGCCATGAACACGATTCAAGTCGAGGTGGTCAGCGCTGAGGAATCGATTTTTTCTGGACAGGCCGAATTTGTCGTGCTGCCCGGAGAATCGGGTGAACTCGGCGTCTATGCAGGCCACACCCCGCTGATCACGCGCATCAAGGCCGGTGCCGTCCGCATCAAACTGCCGGACGCCCCCAAGGATGAGCTGATCTTCGTCGCCGGCGGCATTCTCGAGATTCAACCGGATGTCATCACCGTTCTGGCAGACACCGCCATCCGGGGTGCCGATCTCGATGAGGCCCGTGCCGAGGAAGCTCGCCGCAACGCTCAGGATGCCATCAACAAGGCCAAGAACCAGCGTGATCTTGCCCGTGCACAGGCAGAGTTTGCGCTGTTGACCGCGCAGATGAACACGATCCGCCGCTATCGCTGACGAGATCGCAGCCTTGAAGAACGATGTCTTTCTGCGTGCACTCCGAGGCCAGCTGACCGACTACACGCCGGTCTGGCTGATGCGACAGGCAGGGCGCTACCTGCCTGAATACAATGTCACCCGCGCCAAGGCGGGTGATTTCATGACCCTCTGCAAGACCCCGGAACTGGCTTGTGAGGTCACACTGCAACCGCTCGAGCGTTTTCCCCTCGACGCCGCCATTCTCTTCTCCGACATCCTGACCATTCCGGATGCGATGGGGCTGGGGCTCAGCTTCCAGCAGGGGGAAGGCCCACGCTTCGAGCGCACAATCCGGCATGAAAGCGATCTGAAATCGCTGTTCATTCCCGATCCCGCCACCGATCTCCGCTATGTGATGGACGCCGTGCGTACCATCCGTTCGGCGCTGAACGATCGTGTGCCGCTGATCGGCTTCGCCGGCAGCCCCTGGACGTTGGCCTGCTACATGGTCGAAGGCCGCGGCGGAACCGACTTCCAGACGATCCGCTCGATGATGTATCAGCGGCCGGACATGATGCATCGGCTGCTGGAGATCATTGCCCGCTCGGTAAGCACTTACTTGAATGCCCAGATCGAAGCGGGTGCCCAGGCCATCATGATCTTCGACACCTGGGGAGGGATCCTGCCAGCCAGTCTGTTCCAGGTCTTTTCGCTGCACTACATGCGCCGCATCCTGTCCACACTGACGCCCTACCGGGAAGAGATCGGACAGGATGGCAAGAAGAAGCTGGTATCGGTGCCGACCATCGTCTTCACCAAAGGGGGCGGTCCGTGGCTGGATGCGCTCTCGTCGATCGGCGCCTCGGCGATCGGTGTCGACTGGACGGTGAATCTGGCCAAAGCCCGTCAGATCGTCGGCCCGGACTGTGTGCTGCAAGGCAATCTCGATCCGGTCGCCCTGCTGACCTCGCCCGAAACGGTGCGCGAGCAGGTCATCCGCACGCTGGACAGCTATGGCGCGGCAAACACCGGACGCGGCCACATCTTCAACCTCGGGCATGGCATCTCCCAGTTCACCCCGCCCGAGCACGTCGCCGTGTTGGTCGAAACCGTCCACCAGTACAGTCGGCAGCTGCGACAGCAGCCTTTCTGCTGATCCGCACGCTGATCCACGCGCAGCAAAAGCGCCTGAACGCTTGTACATTGGCCCGCACTGTCGGGCCATTTCTTTTTCAGCACCCAGATTCGGCGCTCAACGTGCCGATAACCCTCCGCCCGTCCCTCCGTCCGATCAGCCCCTCCTCCCAGGAGATCCCGGCATCTCCCCGCCCGGCGCTTGTCCGCTCTCCGCTCCCACCCGTTCCCGACCCCACCGGTTGCCCGATCACACCGGTTGTCCGATGCCAGATCGGCCGTAGGCTCGCGCTTGCCCGTTGCTTGTCCGCATTTTCTATCCGGACAAGATGTGCATCTGCCTGCTGTTTCGTCGCGCCCGGAAGACTTCAGCGCGTATCGATTCTCAAAGGCCCATTGTCTGCAGTGCGGAATAAGTCAGCTTTTTTTTACGTTGCGCCATAATCGGACGACGGGCACTTGACACATCGACAACCCGGCTTGTTCGCTGCCTCATCATATCTGCCTCATCGGGTATCTGCACACCAGTCAGATGCAGAAGAATCTGAGACAGTCTCGCCAGCCGTTCTTGTATCCCGGGTGCGCTCGCAGCCGATACGGTGCTTATCTCACACCGTTTCATCGCTAGGGCCGCACGGTGCTTGGGCTGCCCCTCCTCCGTCACGATAACAATCTAGGAGCTATCGCCATGGTCACTCGGACCACCAAGAAGGAATCAAGCTGGCCACGCCTGGTGGCCGATGTCGGCGGCACCAACGCCCGCTTCGCCCTGGAACTCTCACCGCTCGAGCTGGACAAGGTCGAGACCCTTCCGACCGCCGACTACGATACGCTTCCGGCGGCAATCCGAGCCTACCTGGAGATGGCAGGAAACCCAACGATCAAGCACGCTGCCATTGCCATCGCCAATCCGATCGTCGGTGACTGGGTGCAGATGACCAACCACCACTGGGCTTTCTCGATCGAAACCACCCGGCAGGCACTGGAACTCGATACGCTGATCCTGCTCAATGATTTCACGGCCCAGGCGCTGGCCATTCCGCACCTGCCCAAACGGGAGCTGCTGCAAGTCGGGGGCACCTCGCACGTCGAAGATGCA
>JBHADS010000321.1:0-4379 GCA_041855185.1 Lautropia sp.
CACCCGCCGTGTCGCCATCATCTGCAGAATCTGTGTCAGCAGGAAGCGGTCCAGCACGGCGGAGGCACCCTGGCGCGCCGCTGCATGCTGCAGGCGGGTGGGCAGCTGCAGCTGACCATTGCTGCCCAGCAGGCGGGGCAGCACCGTCAGCGACTGGCTGGGCACATCGTGCTGCAGCGAGCTGATCGCCTGCGCGTGCAGCCGGATCATCGCCTGCGGCAGACTCTGGCGCAGATTTCCGCCGTACAGCTGCAGGGCGTCCGGATCGCTCAGCGCCGGGCTGTCGGCCATCACTGCGTAGGGGCGGGGAGCGCCCTCCTGGCGGGACAGCGTGCAGGCGAGGCGGGCCGATTCGATCAGCCGGTCGGCCGTCATGCCGGCGACGCTTTCCACCGCGCCGATCGACACCTCGATGTGGATCGACAGACCCAGGTGCTCGATCGCCGTGCGGGACAGCACCGCCAGCAGCGTATTGGCGCGGGTGCGGGTCAGCGTCAGCTCGCTGCCCGGCAGGATCACCAGAAAATGATCGTCCCGCAGCCGCCCGACGATGGCCGGTGCGGACAGATGCTTCTGCAGCTGCTGGGCCAGCGAGCGCAGCACGGTATCACCGGCCTGACGGCCGAACAGCTGATTGATCTGGCTGAAGTCCTGCACGTTCAGATAGAGGCAGCTCAGCGGCGTGCTCGAGCGCATCTGGGCAAGCTGCTTGGTCAGCAGCCGGCGCAGCCCCACCAGATTCGGCGTGCCGGTCAGCGCATCCTGCTCGGCGATCTCCTGGAAGGTGGCGGCGCGGCGGGCATGTGCCGTCACCTCGTGCATGCTGATCTCACTGCCATTGTCCCGGATGCCGGCCTTCAGCACCCAGACGGTATCGGTGCCATTGCGGCTCAGCGTCAGTTCGCTGTGGTGCTTGCCGTCTTTCTTCAGATCGGCCAACAGCTGCTGACCGACCGCTTCGCCCAGCAGCGCGAAGATATGCGGCGAGCGCTGCTGCACCAGATCGGCGCCGAAGGCATCGGCGGCGCTCTGGTTCCAGCGCTGGATGCGGGCGTCCTGATCCAGACTCAGCAGCGCCACCGGCGAGGTGTTGTAGATGCGGTGCAGGGTGCGCGCGGCGTGCTCGAGCTGGGCCAGCGAAGACTGCAGCCGGTTCTCACGGCCGGCGCCCTGCATCAGAAAGGCGCCGACCCAGGCGATCGTGGCGACCAGGGAGCCCAGTTGCAGCCACAGCGGCTCGACAAAATGAAGTGACCACTGACTTTGCAGCAGTGTCAGATTCAGCACGCTCGAGCTGAGCACGGTGCCCAACGAGGCCATCCGGCCTTCCGGCGAGCGCTGGCGGCGCAGCGTGTAGATCAGTTGCAGCACCACGATCACACTGAGCATTGCATCGATGCCCGAGGACAGCAGCCTGCCATGCTGCGGCGTCAGGAAGGGCAGGGCGCAGCTCAGCGTGATCGCAACGATCGGCGCAATGTCCAGCGGGTGCCAGCGTTTCTTGACGCCGGACAGACGCATCGACTCGGTGTCCCGGAACAGGCAGTGCAGCAGGCCGATGACCGGCAGCAGCGACAGCGCCTGCACGAACAGCAGCGCGGTCGGCATCGTGCCTTCGTTCACCTGCAGATCCCGGGCCGAAATCCGCAGCGCCAGCAGCTGCACCGCCAGCAGGCAGGATGTCCACAGTCCGAGCTGGCATTGCTGGGGCCAGCGGGTGATGGGTTTGAGCGTCAGGCCGAACAAGCGCACGGTATGGGTTTCCCAGAGAACACGATCGACGGATGCCACCGGCGGGGTGGCTGGTCGGCCCTGCGCATCGGGTGGGGATGCGGGCACGCAGGCGGGCGCCTTGCGGGCTGGTTGCAACGGGATTCCCCGCCCGCGCACGCCGGAGGCGATCAGGGCAGCACAGCATCAGCATGGAGGCTTGGGCGGTGCCGGGCGAGCGCCGGCGGGTGGCTGGCCGACGGCAGGAGACGGCTGGTCGGTGCCGACTGTCTGTTTTACACATCGTTTGTTGTGCAGACAGGCCACGGCGTTGGGGGATCGCCCCCGGGGGCAGTAGTATCCGGCAGAATGCCTGTCGCTGCGTCGACAAGGACGCGCAGAGCACTTTGGTGAGTGCTTACTTACAATTCTGTGCGGCCCACGCCCGGCATTCCATTGAAAGATCTTCTATCGCACATGGCCGCATGGCCGCGTATTCTTTGACCAAAGGGGAGAAAGGGTGCTCATGGCCCAGACAGATGCTGCCACTGCCGTGGTCAAGCCGTTGATCCTGCGGGACGACCATCGCTCGGAGTCTGGTATCGAACCGGGGTGCTACATTACCGACTGGTTGAATGATCCGGCCGATCCCGAGCTGTCGATTGCCCGGATTCGTGTTGAAATCGGGGCCGAGACCCGGCTGCGACGTTTCCAGAACATCTGTGAGCGCTATGTGGTGTTGCAGGGGCAGGGGCGTATCGAACTGGTTGGTCCCAACCGCTCCTTCACCGAAGGCGATCACACCATCTCGGCGCTCGAGCCGGGCGATGTCGTGATGATTCCCGCCGGCTATTCCCGGCGCATCACCAACATCGGTGAAGGCGATCTGGTGTTCCTGGCCATCTGCACACCGCGTTTCCGCCCGGCCGCCCAGCCGGACGACACACCGGCCGCAGGCTGAGGCCGGGTTCTCCCGCCCGTGCCGGCTCAGGCTTGCCGCCCGGCCGTACCGATCGATTCCTGCCGGGGCCCGGACCCCGGCTTTTTGTCTTTCATGCCATCCTTGTCCGTTCTTCTCCAGTACCTGTTGCCCAAGCAAGCGCTGACCGTGCTGCTCGGTGCATTGGCCAGCCACCAGGGCGGCGCGCTCACTCAGGCCGTCATCAAGCGCTTCATCCGCCACTATCGGGTGGACATGAGCGAGGCGCAGGATGCCGACCCGGCCGCCTACGCCACCTTCAACGACTTCTTCACCCGGGCGCTGCGCCCCGGTGTGCGCCCATTGGCCGACAGCGCGCTGCTCTGTCCGGTCGACGGCGCCCTCAGCCAGATGGGGCCCATCCAGGATGGCCGGATCTTCCAGGCCAAGGGGCACGACTACAGCGCCGCCGAGCTGCTGGGCGGTGACGAGGCGCTGGCCGCTACCTTCAGGGATGGCCGCTTCGCCACGATCTATCTGAGCCCGCGCGACTATCACCGTGTGCACATGCCCTGTGCGGGCACGCTCCGGCAGATGATTCACGTGCCGGGGGATCTGTTCTCGGTCAGCCCGGCTACCGCGGCCGGCATTCCCCGGCTCTTTGCCCGCAACGAGCGGGTGGTCTGCGTCTTCGACGCGCCCTGGGGGCCGTGGGTGATGGTGCTGGTCGGCGCCACCGTCGTCGGCAGCATGGCCACGGTCTGGCATGGGGTCGTCAATCCGCCGCGTCCCGGCCAGATCCGTCGCTGGACCTATCTCGGCGATGGCGAGGCCGTCACGCTGGACAAGGGCGCCGAGATGGGCCGTTTCCTGCTGGGCTCCACCGTCGTGATGCTGTTTCCCAAGGAGGCTCCGCTGCTGACGACCGACTGGCAGCCGGGTCAGCCCGTGCGCATGGGCGAGGCGATGTCACCCGCCTGAGCCGGGGCGGATGTGCGTGGACCCGGCAAAGATGGACGACGCAGCCAAGCAGCACGCCGGGGCTGCGCCGGAAGCATGCTGACCCGGCGGCCTCCGATCCTGGGTGCAGACCGTGCCCGCGGTCGGGGGCGCGGCGCTCAGGTCCTGAACGAGGCCAGCAGCCGGTCGCCGAACATGAACACCGCCAGACCGAGCAGCATCAGCCCCAGCCCGACGAACTTCCACCAGTGCACCGGGCGCACCGGCATCTGCGCCAGCCCGAAGGCGTCGATGCACATGCTGGCGATCAATTGCCCGAGGATGATCACGAAGATCGTGTTCGAGACTCCGAGCCTCGGCGCCAGCAGGATCGTGGTGAACACAAAGACCGCGCCGATCGCACCGCCCAGCCAGCGCCACCACGGCTGCTGCCCGAGCTGAGCGCCCACATTCGACCAGTCGGCATAGCAGAGCGCGATCAGCGCCAGGATCAGCGTGCCACTGCCGAAGGAGATCAGCGCCGCAATGATCGGCTGCTCGCCGAGGCCGCTGGCCAGCCGGCTGTTGATCGCCGCCTGGAAGGCTCCGCCGGCGCCCGCAATCAGCGCCAGCAGCAGATACAGCATGTTCATCCTCGTCTCCTGCATGTCCTCTGCCCCGCAGCGTACCATGCGGGCTGTCGGGCCGAGCCCCGGTCCGGACGTTTTCACGGAGACTGCATCCCATGAACCAAGCCGCCGCCGAAACCATCATCTACCACAACCCCAACTGCAGCACCTCGCGCAAGGCG
>JBHADS010000322.1:0-2510 GCA_041855185.1 Lautropia sp.
CCCCGAGACAGACCCCTCCGCCCTGGAAGCCCTTTGCCTCCCTGCTGATCCTGGTCGCCACCATCCTCGGCATGGTCTTAGAGCGGCAGATCGGTCTGCCCTTGCACCTGGTCGGCGCCGCCGGTGCCCTGGCGATGGTCCTGTGCCGCGTCCTGACCGAGCAGCAGGCCTATGCCGCCATCGATTCACGCACGATCTTCATCTTCGGCGGCACGCTGTCGCTGGCCGCTGCACTGGACCAGACCGGCGCGGGCGCGGTCATCGCCAATACCATCCTGGCCGGACTGGGCAGCCAGCCCTCGCCCGTCCTGCTGCTGGTGGTGATCTTCTCGATTGCCTGCACGCTGACCAACTTCATGTCGAACACCGCCACCGCCGCGCTGCTGGTGCCGATCGGGCTGTCGATCGCCAACACGCTCGGCGCCGATCCGCGGGCCATGCTGATGGCGATCGTGATCGGCTGCTCCTGCGCCTACGCCACCCCGGTTGCCACACCTGCCAACACGATGGTGCTGGTCGCCGGGCACTACCGCTTCATGGACTATGTGCGGGTCGGCGTGCCGCTGATCCTGCTGATGTGCCTGGTCTGCGTGCCGCTGCTGCTGTTCTTCTTTCCGTTCTTTCCCTGAGCCGGCCGCCATCACTCATGAGGACGCCTTCCGGCGGGGGCGGCCAACGGCCTGAATCTGCAGGCGCTGCCCATGCGCCAGTTCGAGCGCACGCAACCAGCCTTCGGTCGCCACCGGGTGACCATAATCCCAGGCGCGCGCCAGACTGCGATAGCGCAGCACGGCCTCCAGGTCCGCCAGGGCACGCTCCCCCTCGGCGCCGCTCAGGCGCGCCCGCCAGGCCGCCTCGCGCTCGAAGGGGGTGTTGCCCAGGGCCCAGTAAGCCGCCAGCGGATGCACGCCGCTGTCCTGGGTCAGCCCCAGATGGTATCGGCAGCTGGACCAGTGAAAATCCTCCGGCCGCTCGACCAGGCCGAGCCGTACCGGCAGCGACTCCAGGTACTGCTGGCAGACCAGCGCGAAACGCGGCGCCTCGATCAACGAGGAGCGGAAACGTCCTTCCCACAGGGTGCCGGTGCGCAGGTGGCGACGGTTGAACAGCCGCACATACTGCCGCCCCAGCACCTGCATCACCTGCCCCAGACCTTCGGCCTGCCGGGGCGTGACCAGCAGATGCACGCGGGCGGGCAGCAGCAGCCAGGCATGCAGGCTGACCCCGTGCTGTCGGCAGGCTTCGGTCAGAATCCGGCGGCAGGCCAGGCGATCCTCATCGTCGACGAAGACTGCCTGACCGTTGTTGCCGCGCAGCAGGACATGATAGAGCCTGCCCGCCAGCAACTGCCGTGCACGCCGCGCCATGAGGGCTCAGCGTGCCGCCAGATGGGCCTGGATGACGGCGCGCACCAGCGCCTCCTCGGTCCGCGTGGTGGCGGCCTTGCCCAGACCGTCCAGCACCACGAACACCGGCGTGCCGCGCTCGGCCTTCTTGTCGATGGCCATGTGCCGCAGATAATCGTCGACCGGCCAGTTGGGCGCCTCGATCGGCAGGCCCGCCGAACGCACGATCCCGGTCAGCCGATCACGGTCGGCCTCGGACAATCGCCCTAGCCGGCAGGACAGGTCGGCAGCCATCACCATCCCGACGCCGACGGCCTCACCGTGCAGCCAGGCGCCATAGCCGGCCCCGACCTCCACTGCATGACCGAAAGTGTGGCCGAAGTTGAGATGGGCGCGCACACCGGATTCGCGTTCGTCGGCAGCCACGACTTCGGCCTTGATCCGGATCGAGTCAAGAATGGCCGGCACCATCGCCTCCGGCTCGCAGGCCAGCAGGGCCGGCATCTGCGCCGCCACCCGCTCCAGATAGGCCGCATCGGCGATGGCCCCGTGCTTGATGACCTCGGCCATGCCCGCCACCAGCTCCCGCGGCGACAGGGTCTTCAGGGTCGCGATATCGGCGATCACCAGCCGGGGCTGATGGAAGGCGCCGACCATGTTCTTGCCCCGGGCGTGGTTGATCGCCGTCTTTCCCCCCACCGAGGAATCGACCTGGGCGAGCAGCGTGGTCGGCACCTGCACGAAGTCGATGCCGCGCTGATAGGTGGCGGCGGCAAATCCGACCAGATCGCCGACCACCCCGCCACCGAGCGCCACCAGCAGGCTCTTGCGATCGAAGCGGGCCGCCAGCAGCGCATCGTGAATCCGGTCCAGCTGCTGCCAGCACTTGCTGGCCTCGCCGGCCGGCACCACCACCCGCAGCACCTGATGGGCAGCCCCCTGCAGCAAGGCTTCGAGCCGGGCGCCATAGAGCGGATCGACGTTGCTGTCGCTGACGATGGCAACCGAGCGCCCCGCCGCCATCGCGCTCAGCGCCGGGTTCTCATCGAGCAGACCGAAGCCCACCTGGATGTCGTAGCTGCGTTCGCCCAGTTCAACGCGCAGGCTCTGCATGATCCTTCCCTCCCTCGGGTGTTGTGCCGATCCGCTCGATGATGGCCTCGA
>JBHADS010000323.1:0-4228 GCA_041855185.1 Lautropia sp.
ATCAGGATCGACATCAGCACCATAAAACCCAGCAGCATCATCTCGGCATCGTGGTTCGAATTCACACCTTCGGGTTCGTGCATCGGGGGCAGAACCGGACAGAACCACAGCTTGCCAAGCCATCTTCCAATCGGCCAGCATCCAGCGATGAACGGCCGTCATCGCCCGTTCATCCGGCGCCTCCGGCAGTCTACCCAGGAAAAAAGTCAGGCTACGTAAAGTTCTTTTACGCGCTTGCAACCGAGCGGCAAAGTTTGTTCAGAACGGCCCTTTCCATCGCCACGCACGAAGCACGCCCCTCGCCCCGGCCAGGCAGCGATGACGGGTCGCATCGGCGAAGCGGCTGGGGAACAGCGGGCAGGCAGCCCGAACAGGCCCCATAATAGGCGCCTTCGTCCCAACCGCCGCTGTCGTCCGGACAGCCTCCGCCCGAGAGTTTCTGCCCCATCATGAGCAAACGCCGCCGCATCGAGAAGCTGAATGCCGAGTTCGTCGAAGGTCATGCCCGGGGCTGGAGCTTCGGGGTCTCGGAGGCGTTCCGGGCCTGTCTGGACATCCGCCTGGACATGCGGGTGGACAAGGCAGCCAATCAGGCGCTGGCCGAGCGTCTGGGCCGCAAGCTGAGCGCCACCGAGCGCATCGTGCGGCCGATCTGGACGCAGGGCTCGCCGGCGGCCTATTCCTTCTCGCGCGGGCACCTGCTGCACGAGCCGGCCGAGGTCGCCACGCTGCCCTGGGCCGAGGCGCTGCCGAAGCTCAGGCGTTCGGTGCTGGTGCTGGATGCCAAGCCGGATGACGAGGCGCTGAGCAACGGCACAGCCACCGACGAGCGCCCCGAAACGGCAGATACACGCAATGCCACGGCAGCGGATGTGCCAGCCGCAATGGCAACGGACGCTGCAACAGGAGCCGCGCGCCAATCGACGCTCGATTTCGACGTCGCCCCGTCCGACGAAGCGGACACCGGCGGGCGCACCGACAGCTGCGCCGATGCGGAGCCCGCGCCGACCGACAGCGCCGCCGGTCATTCCGGAGGCGGCTGGGTCGAATTCGAGGTCTACCACTACGAGGGTGGCGTCATCACCCAAAAAGAAAACCGCCGGCTGAGCCAGGCGGCTTTCGTGCATCTGCTGCAATCCGGTCAGGGGCTCTGAAGGACATCAGGCGCGCTGAACGGCAGACCCCGCAACAGCCTGCCGGAAGGCGGGGCCGTCCGGCAGCACTGCGCGACACCTATCATTGCCGCCCGGTATCGGCCGGCTTGAGTTCCAGCGCCAGCGCCTCGACATAGGAGGCCTCGACCTGATCGCCGACCTCGATGCCCTGGAGCGCAGACGGGTCCCGCACCGCCAGCGTCTGGGTCTGCTTCGGACCACGGAGCGTGATGCTCCCCTGCTGCGGATCGACGGCCAGCACGTCGGCGACCAGCACGATCTTGCGAGCCACGGTCCCCGCCGCCTGCCCCTCGGCTCCCGGAATCACGGTCGTGCTTTCGCGGCGCTCGCGCAGACCGCTGCCCTCCGTTTTCTTCTTCAGCTCCAGCGCGGCCGCCTCCATGTAGGTGGCAACCACGGTGTCACCCACCTTGATGCGGTCGAAATTGCGGATCTCGGGACCTGCCTGCATCACCAGCGCATCACCGCGCTCCGGCTTCAGCGTCACCATGCGCGTCTCGGCATCGACCGCCGTCACGACCGCGGACACCGTCTCCCGCGATGCTGCGGCTGCTGCACCCTCGCCGCGCACGGCGACGGCTTCACGCGCCGGCTCCTCCTGCGCGATCGAGGGCATGGTGGTGGCGCCGGTCAGCAACAGGGCGCTCAGCAGAACGGTGGCTTGTTTCTTCATCATGGTCTGGATACTCCGACATAAAGGGGTTGGCGCCATGCCTGTCCGCTTCGCCCCCGATCCGGAAAGACCGGTGTCAGGACAGCGCCGGAGGCGGGCATGGCAGTGGTTCATTGTGAAACGGCTGGTGTGGTCGAATCCGCCCCGGCCGAGGGGCGCACGCTTCCGGTCGGCGTGGGCGCGGCGGGTGTCCCGGTGGCGGACGCACCGGGCGCCTCGCTGCCTGCGCCGCCGGTCTCCTGCCGGTCTTTCCGGGGCGCAGCCTCGAAATCGCCGCCCAGCGCCAGGTGCAGATCCACCCGGCGGTCCAGGCGTTCGCGCTGCACCTGCAGCAGCGCCAGCGCGGCAGCGTGGCTGGCAAACTGCGCCTGGGTCACGGCCCGCAGATCGCTGCGACCGACCCGGTAGCTTTCCTGCTCCAGCACCAGGGCGCGACGGCTGTGCCGGAGCGCTTCCTGCAGGCTGGCTTCGCGCTTCCGGAGCTGGTTCTCGGCATCCAGCGCATTCTCCACCTCGCCCATCGCGTGCAGGGCGATGCGCCCATAGCTGAGCACCGCCTGCTTCTGCTCATGGGTGCGCAGATCGATGCCGCCCATCAGCGCCCCGCCGGTGTAGAGCGGCGCATACGCCTGGGCGCCCAGGCTCCGGCTGATGTCGGAGGAGCCCGAGGCGTTCTGATCGTCGTCGACCCAGCCGACATTGGCCGACAGGCTCAGACTGGGCAGCAATGCGCGCTTGGCCTCGCCGACGCGGTTGAAGGCTGCATCCACACGCCGCTGGGCAGCGACCAGATCGGGACGGCGTTCGAGCACGCCCACCGGGGTGCCCACCGGAACGGCCGCGGGAAAGGGGGGCAAGGAGGCTTGCGCCCGCAGCTCGGCCGCCGGGTAGCGTCCCAGCAGGATCTCCAGGGCGCGTGCCGACTGCCGGTGCGCCAGATGCACCTGCTGCAGCGCGTCCTGGTACGAGGAGAGACTGGCGCGCGCCAGCGCCAGATCCTTCTCGGTGCCCGCCCCCACTTTCAGGCGCTGCCCGGCAAGCGTCACCAGCTCCTCGGCGTTGTCCACCATTGCCTCGCCCAGTTGCTGCTGCATGGCCGTGGCCCGGAGCAGGAACCAGGCTTTGGCGGTGGCCGCGGCGATGGATTGGCGGGCACCCCGATAGTCCTCGACGCTCGCCAGGTGCATCGCCTCGGCGGCATTGCGCGCATAGCGCAGTTTGCCCCACAGATCGATCTCCCAGACCGCCTTGAACACCGCGCCGCTGAAGATCGTCGCCAGATCGGAGAGCGGACGCGAGGATACGCGCGTCAGCAGACCGACCGCCGGGTTCAGTTGGGCCTGGGCCACGTCGACGGCAGCACTGGCCTGATCCACCCGGCTGGCCGCTACGGCCAGATCGCGGTTGTTGGCCACGGCCTCGGCCACCAGCGCATGCAGCGTCGGATCGTCGAAGTGCGCGACCCAGCCGCTCTGCAGCGGCTCGGCCGGATGCTCGCCGGAGGCGGGCTGGCCGTGCCAGTCCCCGGGCAGGTTCACCCCCGGCAGCGCCTCGGCCTGAATCGCCTCGCGCCCCGGCGGCGTGTGGACACAACCGGCCACCACGCCGAGGCTGCCCAGCATCAGGGCACCGAGGATCGCCCGTCGAAGGCGCTGTGAGTGCGCCGGGCAAAGATGGGGAAGCATGGATCGTCCTCCGCGCATCAATGCAGTTTCAGCACCAGCCAGTCGAGCTTGCCACCGACCCGCATGAACACCTTGCGGATGATGTGCAACAAGCGGACGTGCTCGGTATAGATGGCTCCGCGCCCCTGGGCACCCATCGGCAGGAAGCGCTCGGCATCCTCACCGGTGGGACGCAGCCGCACCCCGTAGCGCCCTTCGGGGATGGGCAGCGCGCCGGCTTCGGGCACGCGCCCGCCGATCGGCATCTGCCCGGTGCCGGAGGCCCAGATGATCGAATCGACCTCGGCCTTGATGATGCGTCCGGCATCGGTGCGCAGGCCAATCTCGGCCTTGTTGCCCGGTTCGACGAAGCCCAGTTCGTTCTGCGCGAAGATCGCAACGATCCATTGCTCGTCCTCGACGAAGGTCATCACCGGCGCCAGCGGCAGCGGCACGGTATAGGCGCCCTCACGCAGCTGCAGGTTCACGATGGTGCCATCGGCCGGTGCATAGACGGTGGTCTGCGAGAGATTCCAGCGCGCCTCGTCCAGCTGCGCCTGCACCGAGGCCATCTCGGCCTGCACCTGAGCGACTTCGGCCAGCTCGCCGTCCTCGGTCTTTGCCGCGATCTTCTGCTCGATCTGCGCCACATTGGCATCAGCCGAGGCGATGTCGGCACGCAGACCATCCAGCGTGGCCTGCGCCTGCTCCACATC
>JBHADS010000324.1:0-2551 GCA_041855185.1 Lautropia sp.
GGGCTGAGGGCTGGGGGCTGGGGGCTGTGGCTGTGGCTGGGCTGTGGCTGGTGCCGATGCTGGGGCTGGTGGCCTGGGATGGATGTTGCGTGGACCGATGCGTTCCGGGCACGGGTATGCCTTTCATCACATGCCCCGTTCCGCCGATCGAAGCGCCGGGGTACGCAGCCTGCCCCTGAGCCAGAATCCGCCCATTTTCCCTACCCGCGCCCCGTGGCGCTGCACGGCCTGCCCTTATGCCCCCGTCCCTGCCTGTCATCGATCGGAATCCCTGTCCCCTGCCCCAGCACGTCGCGCGCGTGCGCCGACGCACGAGACTGACGACCGCGCTGATGAGTGTCTGGGCCTTCTGGTCGCTGCCGGCGCACGCCATGCTGGATCAGGTGACGTTCGAACGGGCCTATGACGGCACGGCCGGCTTCGACGGCAGCGACGGCCCCGGGCTGGACAGCGGCGCCCGCAACGACATCGTCCGGACCCACGACGAGGTGGGCTACGCGGTCACGCTGAGAAGCAGCACCACCGACGAGGCGCCCACCGTCACGCTGACGCTGCCGCTGCACGACGGACGTAAGGTTGCAAGCTGGAATTCGCTGCCCACCTTCTGCCTGGCCAGCGGCTCGAGCCTGTCGGACGGCGGGCGGACGCTGGTCTGCCGCCTGGAGGATTTCAAGGCATCCGGCACCCGGACCGTGAATTTTCCGGCCACCATCCAGAGCCAGGCCCGCAACAACGATGTGCTGGGGACCCCGACGCTGCGTGTGACCTCTGCCAAGGTGCCTGGCGGCCTGCCCCCCGCCAACCAGCCCGCGCCCATCCGCATCAGCGCCGCGCCCTTCTACGATGTCCACATCGAGATGAGCTATGCCGGCAGCCCGAAGGCCGTGGGCGCGCAGGATGGCAGCGGCCCCAATGGCGAGAGCGGCTACTACCACCGCCCGATGATCGGCCTGATCGCCCGCAACCCGAACGGGCACGGCAAGAAAGGGGTGGAAGCGCTGGACCCGGGCCGGGTGGAAATCGATCTGAACCTGAATGTTGCCGGCTACGACCAGCTCGCGCCCGTCATCAACTGGGACAAGGGCGCCAAGGGCAGCTACACCGATGGCTGCGGCAGCGCCACCCCCGGCTTCGAGCAGATTCCCGGGGTGCTCAGCGGCGACCGCGTCAACACCTATGACCGGATCACGGACAAAGGACCGGTGGCCCGCAGCCCGAGCATTGCGACGGATGTCCACACCGTCGTCAATGGCGGGGACTGCCAGTTCGTATCGCAGGCGCAGCAAAGCAGCGGCACCCGCTACACGATCGCCATCGCCGGGATGGATACCTCGCTCGCCTTCACGCCGACGCATCGCTCCCGTACCGGCCGAGCCCTGCCCGCCGACGAGTTCTGGGTTGCCAACAAGGCGCTGGTGCTGTGGACGCCGATGACCGCCTATCCGCCGAACACCCAGGTCGAGCACATTTTCAGCGCAACCGCCATCCGCGGCACCTCGATCAGCGGTCAGAGCATTCAGGGCGACCGGATCGCCAACAACAGCATCACCTATCCGGTGATCGCGCGCAACGAGGGGACAGCCGAGAAAGTCTATTCGCCGGACAGCTCGCTGCCCATCCCCTACGCCACTTACCGCGACCCGGCCATCAGCGGCGATCACATCGTCAACTACATGGCACCGGGGCAGACGGTGCGGGCGCTGCTTCGCCACAGCAACAGCGGCGCCATCACCCACAACGATGTCGTGCTCTGCGACATTCTGGACCGCAGCGCCTTCGACCTGGGCAACAACTTCTCGGCCGAAATCCCCACCTACAGCCTGAAGGACGCCGGTGCCGTGACCCAGATCCGATATGGCGCCCCGCCGGCCGGTGCATCGCGCTATTTCGCCAGCACCGACAGTGCGCCCGGCCCTTATGAGGTGCGGGGCAGCGGCTCGGTGATCGGCACATCAGCCTACGCGCAGGCCAGCTGCAAGAACCCGGACATCCGCTGGTTCGACACCCCCCAGCAGGCCGAGGCGGCCGGCGGCCTCGTCTATGTGCGCGGCCACATCAACCGGGTGCTGCCGTCGGCTTCGGGCAACCTGATCATTCAGGGACTGATTCTGCGCAGCACCTGGGCCGAAACCGTCAGCGTGCAGACGCCGACCGCCACCGTGCGGCGCAAGGGCGCCCCGATCGAGGCCGGCACGCTGATCCGCAACCGGGGCGAGATCGAGGCCGGCAACTACACGCATAGCTACCCCCACTTCCGCGACCATCTGCAGGTGGTCGAGTCGCAGACGCTGTCCTCGATCACCAAGGAGATCATCCAGCCGGCCACCGGCAACACTGCCCCGATCGACGCCGGCAAGACGCTGACCTATCGGCTCACCCCCTTCTACAGCACGCTGTTTCCGCCCAAGACCGACACGGTGACGGTGACGGACATCCTGCCGCCGGGGGCCAGCTATCGCAAGGGAAGTGCCACGCTCGGCGGCCAGCCGAGCGAACCGGCGATCCAGCTCGACACCCCGAATACCGGTCAGACCACGCTGCGCTGGACCTA
>JBHADS010000325.1:0-3025 GCA_041855185.1 Lautropia sp.
CGGGGTGGCCCTCGATCTCGAACTGTTCCAGTACGTGATGGACCGAAACGGTGCCGGTCTCGAAGGATTGCAGTTCCTGATAGCTGACCCGCACCGCCCCCTGCGAGAACACGTCCTCGTGTGTCTCGCGGATCGAGTCAGGCCCGAGCAGGCGCTCGCCCGAGGGCAGGATGCACAGCACGGCATCGTCATTCACCCACACGGACATCAGTGCTTCGATATCGGCATTGGCCAGCGCCTGATAGAAGGTTTCCTGGGCGGCGGCGGCGGTGTTGTGGTGAATGTTCGGATTGGATGACATGAGCCTTGTGTTGAAAGTCAGAAAAGCACGCCTGCGTGCAGTGGGGCAGACGCGGCGGCGGGGCAGCGGGCCTGCCTTGATACGTGCAGGGCGCCCTCGGTGCCTGCCGTGCCGCGGATGCGACCGATCCGACGGTGCGATCTGCCATGCCAGACACTTGGCGCGTGTCATGCACCGGGTCGTTTCCGCGAAAGCCCGCAGGGCGGGGATGCCCCGTCAGTGCCCGTGACCGACCTTGGCGCCCGGTTTCAGCCGATACAGGGTGCTGCAATAAGGACATCGGGCGTGACCGGTCTTGGTCACGTCCAGAAACACCCGGGGGTGCTGGCTCCAGAGTGTCATCTTGGGGTTGGGACAGAACGCCGGCAGATCGGAGGCGTCCAGTTCGACGGCGTCGTTGGGCTGGGCTGACTGATTCATGATGACAGAGACGATGCGTGCATTTTAGAGCGTGTCCTGCACTTTAACACCCTTGGGCGCCAAAGCCCGGCCCGGCACATTCTGTACCGGCTATTGGCAGCACGGCCGTCGGCCGGGGCTCCGTCGGGCAACGCCCCGGCTGCCGCATTGTGGTCCTGGTGCCCGCAAGGCGTGCAGCACTGTGGACCTCGGCCGGGCGGGGCGCGAGCGGTGTCGGAGCGTTTCGCGGGGGGCGGGCGTTGAGCTTCGGGAGCTTCGGCGGCCGGCTCAGGGGCTTCCGTCACCCAGCAGCTGCTGCCACAGAGCCCGCACCGCCTGGGCTTCGGCCTCCACCTGCTCGGCCGGCACGCGGGCGCGCTCGGCATCGTTCAGGCGGATCTGGTGCTGCAGCTGGCGGTAGCGACGGTAGGCATCGCCGATGATGTAACCCTGTTCGGGGCGCATCAGCCCGGCGGAGGCCGCCCGGCGCAGCAGTTCGATGTTGCCCCGGTTGTCGAGCAGCTCGGGAAAGCGATGGCTGAAGGCCAGCACCAGATACTGCACCATGAACTCGATGTCGACCATGCCGCCAGGGTCGTGCTTCAGATCGAAGAGCCCGCTGTCGTTTGGGTGGCCATCGTGCATCTTCTGGCGCATGTCGCGGATTTCCGCTGCCAGCGCCTCGCGGTCGCGCGGCTTGGCCAGAATCTCGGCACGCAGGCTCTCGAAGAACTGGCCGATGGCCGGCGTGCCGGCGCAATGGCGGGCCCGGGTCAGCGCCTGATGCTCCCAGACCCAGGCCGACTCCTGCTGATAGAGCGCAAACGCCTGCCGGCTGGACACCAGCAGCCCCGAATTGCCGTTGGGGCGCAGGCGCAGATCGACCTCGAAGAGCGTGCCGGCCGGGGTGCGGGTCTGCAGCCAGCCCGACATCCGCTGGGCCAGCTGGGCGTAGAAGCGCGGGGCGTCCTCGTGCGGATCGTCGTAGAGGAACACCAGATCCAGGTCGGAGGAGTAGCCCAGTTCCTTGCCGCCCAGCCGACCATAGGCGATCACGGCGAACTGCGGGTCGGGCCGGTGGCGGCGGGGCATGTTGCGCCAGACCAGCTCCAGCGTGATCTGCAGCACCGCATCGGCCAGCGCGCTGAGCTGATCGCTCAGGTGCTCGACCGTCAGCCGTCCTTCCAGATCCTGGGCGAGCAGCTTGAACACCGCGCCGTGGTGCGCCTCGCGCATCACATCCATCTGCCGTTCGATGTCGGGGGCGGGCTGACCGTCGTCATCCAGCACACCGGCCAGCACGGTGGCGGCCAGCTGTTCGCGCAGATCGGCGGCCCAGCGTTCCACGTCCAGCGCTTCCAGCAGGTGGCCATCCAGCAGCTCGTCGATCACCACCGGGTGGCTCTTCAGGTAGTCGCTGGCCCAGCGGGCCTGCCCGATCATCCGCAGCAGATGGGTGAAGGCTTCCGGGTGCTGTGCGAGCAGACTCAGGTAGACCGAACGGCCGGCGATCGATTCCAGAAAATTGCAGAGCCTGCCGATCAGCACCGAGGGGGGGCATTTCACGCCCTCGCAATGCCCCAGCGCCTCGTTCAGCAGATGCTCGATCTGCTGCTGCGAGCTTTCGCGGGCCCGGCGATAGGCATGGGATTCGCGCAGGGCGTTGATGCGGCGCAGACTCTCCTCGTCGGCCTGCGGCATCTGGGCCTCGGTGGCCGAGGCAGGCGCTTCCGTCTGTGGGGTGCCGGCGGCTGTGGCGGGCGCCGCCGTCGATGCACCGGCTTCCTGGGCGAGCGTCTTGGCTGGTGCCAGCAGCGCATCGAAGACGCTGCTGACCGCACGGCGCGCTTCGTCGAGCTGGCGGTCGAAATCCTCGGGCGCGATCCCCACCATGGTGGCGATGGCTGCGTGCTGGGCCGGATCATCCGACAGCCAGTGGGTCTGGGCATCCTCCTGATACTGCAGCGCGTGCTCGATGCGGCGCAGCAGATGCCAGGCCGGCAGCAGCATCTCCACCTGCGCCTCGCTCAGCAGCCGTCGTTGTGCCAGCCGCTTCAGCGCACGCGGCGTGCTGCGCTCGCGCAGCGAGGCATCCTGCCCGCCCCGCACGATCTGGAACATCTGGGCGCAGAACTCGATCTCGCGGATGCCACCCCGGCCCAGTTTCACATCGAAACCGGCATTGTCGCTGCGGGCGCGCCGGCTTTCGGTCTTGCTTGCTTCCTGCCGGATCATCTCGTGCAGCTTGTCCAGCGCGCTGAAGGCCGGAAAATCCAGATAGCGGCGGAACACGAAAGGCACGACCCGCTGCATAAGCGCCTGCTC
>JBHADS010000326.1:0-10432 GCA_041855185.1 Lautropia sp.
AGCAACCCCGAAGAGAACGAGGAGAACCCCACGATGTCCAGCCACATTTCCAACGTCCGCCCCGATCCCGATCAGGTCCTGGTCGACATCGCCGACTATGTGCTCAACTATCGGATCGACAGCGAACTGGCCTATGAAACGGCGCGCAACTGCCTGATCGACACCCTCGGCTGCGGCCTGGAAGCACTCGAATATCCGGCCTGCACCAAACTGCTCGGACCGATCGTGCCCGGCACCGTGGTGCCCAATGGCGCGAAGGTGCCCGGCACGCAGTTTCAGCTCGATCCAGTGCAGGCGGCCTTCAACATCGGCGCAATGATCCGCTGGCTGGACTTCAACGACACCTGGCTCGCAGCCGAATGGGGCCACCCCTCCGACAACCTCGGTGGCATTCTCGCCACGGCTGACTGGCTGAGCCGCAACGCCGTCGCCAACGGCAAGGCGCCGCTGACGATGAAGGCCGTGCTGACAGCGATGATCAAGGCCCACGAGATCCAGGGCTGCATCGCGCTGGAGAACGCCTTCAACCGCGTCGGCCTCGATCACGTGGTGCTGGTCAAGGTCGCCTCGACCGCCGTTGTCGCCGAAATGCTGGGCCTGTCACGCGAGGAGATCATCAACGCCGTCTCGCTGGCCTGGGTCGATGGCCAGTCGCTGCGGACCTACCGTCATGCCCCGAACACCGGCTCGCGCAAATCCTGGGCCGCCGGCGACGCCACCTCGCGGGCTGTCCGGCTGGCGCTGATCGCCAAGACCGGCGAGATGGGCTATCCCTCGGTGCTGACTGCCAAGACCTGGGGCTTCTACGACGTGCTCTTCAAGGGCCAGCCCTTCAAGTTCCAGCGCCCCTACGGCAGCTACGTGATGGAGAACGTGCTGTTCAAGATCTCCTTCCCCGCCGAGTTCCACGCCCAGACGGCGGTGGAATGCGCCATGCAGATCCACCAGAAACTGGCCGAGGCCGGCAAGAGCGCCGAGGACATCGCCCGCATCACGATCCGTACCCACGAGGCCGCGATCCGCATCATCGACAAGCAGGGTCCGCTGAACAACCCGGCCGACCGCGACCACGCGATTCAGTACATGGTGGCGGTGCCGATCCTCTACGGCCGTCTGACCGCTGCCGACTACGAGGACGAGGTGGCGGCCGATCCGGCCATCGATGCGCTGCGTGCCAAGATGCACTGCGTCGAAGACCCGCAATTCACCGCCGATTACCATGATCCCGCCAAGCGCTCGATCGCCAATGCGCTGACCGTCGAGTTCAACGATGGCAGCCGTCTCGACGAGATCGTGGTGGAATATCCGATTGGTCATCGCCTGCGTCGCAAAGACGGCGTGCCCCTGCTTGAGGCAAAATTCCGCACCAACCTGGCACGTCGCTTTCCGAAGAAACAGCAGGACGCCATCCTGGCGGTCTCGCTGGATCAGCAGAAACTGGAGGCGATGCCGGTCAACGAATACGTGGACCTCTTCGTCATCTGACCCTCGGTACTCTCTGTGAAACACGCCCAGCGACTCTCTGTTCTCGTTCCTGCTCTTCTGGTCGCTGGCATCGGCTGCTCCGCCATCCCGGCCTGGGCCAGCGGCCCGGCGGCCCTTAGGCTGGCCCAGGCCGACGAGGCTCAGGCCGACGAAGCGCAGGCTCCGCTGAACAGTGAGATCGTCCGGCCCTACGACAGCTTCAGCGGCCCCGGAAAGCTCGACTTTCCGCGCCGCCGTCCCGGGCTGTGGGAAATCCGCAACAGCGCTTCCGAGCAGCTGGGCGTGCCGCCGGTGCATTTCTGCGTCGGCGACCAGACCGATACCACCGAGCGGCATCTGGACCGGCAGACGGGCAAGAAAGGCGCCTGCAATACCGGTCCCTTCAAGCGTTCGGGCATCAGCTGGATGGCGGAGTCGGTCTGCAAGGATGCGCGCACCACCGTCGTCAGCCAGTCGATCGCCAGCGGCGACTTCCAGTCCCGCTACCGGATCGATACGCTGGTGTTCTACTCGCCGCCGCTGGCCAACAACAAGCGCGAGGACAAGGAATACATCGAAGCCCGCTACCTGGGTCCCTGTCCCGACGGGCAGAAGCCCGGCGATCTGACCATCCCCGGCATGGGGGTACTGAACATGCAGGATGGCGCCCTGCGTCCCGAAGCGCCTCGCCGCAGCAACAAGTAAGGACTGTCGTTGCGCGGAGCCTACGCAGAGCGTCAGGCATTTGCCCACTCCCGCCAGAAATCCGTCGCATCGCCTCCGGCAGCGGTTATGCTCGGGGCTGGAGGATGCATGCGCCGGCTGCGTTTGTGGCAGAAGCGGGCAATACCGATCATTTCCTGATCGATAGCCAGCCGTTGTCTGCAGTTTGCAACCGTTGCGCCTGCCTTCCCGACGGGGGCAAGGCCACCCGTTTCAGAAAAACGCTCATGGGACCGTGAGAACACGGGTGCGGGCGGCTGCCGCCGTTCACCCGGGGTCTCCGAAAGGATGCGGTTTGAAACGTCTCGGTAATTTCAAGGATCTCTCGCTGGCAGGCCGGTGTCTGCATGCAGTGGGTCTCACACTGCTGCTGTGTCTGCTGGCGCAACTGGTTTCAGCCGGTTCCGCCCACCAATTGCTGATCTGGCCGACCGCCGCCGTCGCCTTTGCCCTGGGCTGGTACTTCGGCATACGCTGGCTGCCCGTGGCTGCGCTCGGCGGGGGGCTCTGGGCCTTCGTCGTCACCCACGATCTGAAGTACGCCGCCGTCCTGACGCTCTCCTCGATCTTCGGTCCCTGGCAGGCCATCCACATCATGCGGCGTCTGGGTGAGTGGAAGCCGCCCGAGTACCGCCTGGATTTCGTCTCCCGCTATCTGGCCATCGCGCTGCTGGTGTCGGCGCCGATCAACGCCCTGCTGTTTGCCACCCTCGTCACCAGCGCCGAGATCGAAGGCGTCAACCATCACGGCTTCGCCCAGCTCGTGCTGGCTGCCTGGCTGGCCGATGCCCTCGGCATGCTGCTGATCAGCCCGGCGCTGCTGGCGCTGATGAAGCCACCCTTTCCCGCCGACGACAAGACGCTGGCACCCCGCCTGTCGATCCCGGCCGTCGTCACCGTCGTGCTGATCGCCAGCGCCGCCTACCTGTTGCACCGCTTCGGCTACGACAACTATGCCGGTCTGGTGCTGTTCGGCGTCTTCGTGCCGATGATCTGGGTGGCTGCCACCCAGACCGGCAGCCGGGCCGATGCCTATACCCTGCTGATCGCCGGCCTCCCCCTGCTGGCCAGCCGCGCCTATGCCGTGGGCGCCGAGAACAACCAGACCGTCTTCGTCGACACGGTGAGCGTCTCGCTGCTGCTGTGCTGCGCGGTGCTGGCGGCGCAGCTGCTGCAGGCACTGGCCGCCGACCGCAGCGTGGCCCTGCAGCGCATGTCGGAGCAGGCACGCCAGGACATGAGCACCGGTCTGCTGAACGACCGGGGTCTGCTGTCGGAACTGAGCGACCGGCTGGCCGCGGCCCAGCGCCCACGCTACGGGCTGATCGGTCTGCACATCAGCAACTACGACGCCATTCACGACCTGTGTGGCACGGTCGAGGCGATCCAGCTCGAACAATCCACCGCCCAGCTGCTGATCCAGCAACCGGCCACCCATCTGGCAGCCCGTCTGTCGGCCGGGCGCTACACGCTGCTCGTCCATGCCGAGACCGTGGCCCAGGTACGCGCCATCGCCCGCGAGATCTACACCCATCTCAGCGGCCAGGTCTTTCTGACCGAGCACGGCAGCATCCGGCTGCAATGCCACATCGGTGGGCTGCTGCTCGATCCCAATTCCGCCATCAGCAGCGAGGACTGCCTGTCGGCGCTCTCCGATGCCCAGGCCATCGCGGCCAGCATCCGCGACCCGCAACTCTTCGTCGAGCCGCTGTCGCAGACGATGATCGATGCGCGGCGCGCCCACCAGAAGAAGATCGAACACATCCGCGAAGCGATCCGCAACGACCGGATCGATCTGTACGCGCAGCCGCTGCTCGATCCGGAAGCGCCGGCCCTGATGCGCTCCTATGAGGTGCTGACCCGGCTGCGTGACCGCGACGGGCAACTGATCCGGCCGCCCGAGTTCCTGAGCCTGGCCTCGCAGGCGCAGATGTCGGTGCCGCTGGACCGCGCCGTCATCCGCCGCACCTTTGAATGGCTGGCCGCCAACCCCGAGGCGCTGGCGCTGACCTGGAAGTGCTCGATCAACCTGGCCGGTGCCACGATGAGCGATGACAGCATCGCCGGCTTCATCCGCGAACAGCGGGCCAACTACGCGATTCCGGCCGCCAAGGTGGTGTTCGAGATCACCGAGAGCGAGGCGATCCGCAATCCGGCGGCGGCCTCGCGCCTGGTCGACGACCTGAAGGCCCAGGGCTTCGGCATCGCCCTCGATGATTTCGGCACCGGCCTGGCCACCTTCGAGTACCTGAAGCGCTTCCCCCTCGATTACCTGAAGATCGACGGCTCCTTCGTCCGCAATCTGATGTCCAACCCGATCGACGAGGAGATCATCCTCTCGACGGTGCGGGTCGCCAAACGGCTGAAGCTGCGCACGGTGGCCGAGCACGTCCACAACGCCGCCATCTATCAGCGGCTGACCGATCTCGGCATCTCCTATCTGCAGGGCGATTTCTTCGGCAAGGCGATGCCGCTGGCCGAGGTCTTCGAGCGGCAGCCCCCGTCGGCCGCGCTGCTGCGCACCAGCCGGCAGGGCACACCGAATCCGGTGGGCCCCAACCCCGGCGATCCGCCCCTGAGCACCCCGATGCCCGGCCTGCTCGCCACCCCGATTGCCAGCGTCGCCCCGGCAGCGCCCCGCACCCGCCTGGTCGGCAAAGAGACCCAGCATTGAGAATTGAGAACCACACTCCTGTGGTCGATGCACCGCACCATACTTGCAACACACCGGCAGAACCATGCTATAATGATTTCTTAGTCGGGGCGTAGCGCAGTCTGGTAGCGTACTTGCATGGGGTGCAAGGGGTCGAGTGTTCGAATCACTCCGTCCCGACCAAAGTCTTCAAAAAGCCAATCCTTCGCGGGATTGGCTTTTTTCATTTCGGCCGTCCGTCAGCCAGCCCCCACCACTGCCGACCGGCGGCAGCTGTCGGTTTCCCGAACGGTCCGTGCAGAAACCAACACCCGGCCTCACCGGGCAGCCTCGAACGAGGCCGTGCCTTAAAATACTGTTGCAACCTTATCCTCCTGCACACAAGGCACACAAGGCACAACATGCAGTTCCTGATGCTTGCAGGCGGCCTCGTCCTCCTGGTGATGGGGGCCAACCTGCTGGTGCGCGGCGCTTCCAATCTGGCGAGCGCCGTCGGTATCTCCCCGCTGGTGGTCGGTCTGGTGGTCGTGGGCTACGGCACCAGTGCCCCCGAGATCGCAGTCTCGGTCGAGGCGGTGCTGGATGGACGGGGTGCACTGTCGGTCGGCAACATCGTCGGCAGCAACATCTTCAATATTCTGTTCATCCTGGGCCTGTGTGCGCTGATCACGCCGCTGCGGGTCAACCGCCAGCTGCTGCGCCAGGATCTGCCCATCATGATCGGCACCGCCGTGCTGATGCTGCCGCTCGGTCGCAACGGCCTGCTCAGCCTCTGGGAATCGCTGCTGCTGATGGGCCTGCTCTGCGTCTACACGGTCTGGCTGGTGCTGCAATCACGCCGCGAAACCGCGCTCGCCGTGGCCGCCCGGAATGCCCTCCCGCAGCAGGCGACGCCCTCCCCGGCTGCTCGCAGCGCCCGGCTCGATGCCTCGCCGCTGGCTCAGGCGGCGCTGATGCTCGCCGGGCTTGCCGGGCTGGTGCTGGGGTCGGAATGGCTGGTCGAGGCCGCCATCCACTTCGCGAGGCTGTTCGGCGTCAGCGATCTGGTGATCGGCCTGACCATCGTCGCGGCCGGCACCTCGCTGCCCGAAGTGGCGACATCGGTGGCCGCGGCGCTCAAGGGCGAGCGCGACATCGCCGTCGGCACTGTCGTCGGCAGCAACACCTTCAACATTCTCGGCTGCATGAGCATCACGGGTCTTGCGGCTGGCCAGGCCGGCCTGCCGATGCCCGACTCGATCATGCACTTCGATGTCTGGATCATGCTGGCTGTCTCGCTGGCCTGCATCCCGGTCTTTCTGAGCGGGCGCGAGATCACCCGCAGCGAAGGCGCCATGTTTCTCGCCTACTACCTCGCCTACTCCGCCTATCTGGTGATGGAGGCGCAGCAGCACATCGCGCTGGAGCTGTACACGGGCGCGCTGATCAAGGTGATCATCCCGGCTTCGCTGCTCGCCGTCACCGTTCTGACGCTGCGCGACAGACGCAATGCCAAGGCATGAGTACGCACCCATTCGCCGTATCAATCCCATGCATTCCACGGCCCGGGTGGCTCTGCCAAATGCCGGGCAGTAGAATGTCAACATCCCTCCCTCTCTATCCAGAACCTTCGTCATCATGCAGTTCCTGATGTTTGCAGCCGGCCTTCTCGCCTTGGTGGTCGGTGCCAGCCTGCTCGTGCGCGGGGCAGCCAGTCTGGCCGCCTCCTTCGGCATCTCCTCTCTCGTCGTCGGCCTCACCGTCGTCGCTTTCGGTACCAGCGCCCCTGAAATGGCGGTCTCGATCGGCGCCGTGCTCGATGGCCGTGCCGACATCTCGGTAGGCAACGTCGTCGGCAGCAACATCTTCAACGTCCTCTTCATCCTCGGCATCAGTGCGCTGATCATCCCGCTGACCGTCGATCGCCAACTGATCCGCCGCGACGTGCCGGTCATGCTCGCCAGCTCGGTGCTGCTGCTGGTGCTCTGCCTGGACGGCTCGCTGAGCTTCTGGGACGGCGCCCTGCTGTTCGGGCTGATCATCGCCTACACGGCCCTGCTGATCGTCGATTCGCGGCGCCAGGCAGCCCGATCGGCGGTGGCCGCAGAGGTCGATCCTGATGCCGAGGCCGCCTCCGCCGAGGCCGCCGACAAAGGCTCCTGGCTCGACGACACGCTGCTCGGTCAGGTCTGCCTGATCATGGTCGGTCTGGGCGGTCTGGTGCTGGGCTCGGAGTGGCTGGTCGAATCTGCGGTGGCCTTCGCCAAGGCGCTCGGCGTCAGCGATCTGGTGATCGGTCTGACCATCGTCGCTGCCGGCACCTCGCTGCCGGAAGTGGCGGCCTCGATCGCCGCAGCCCTGAAAGGCGAACGCGACATCGCGGTCGGCAACGTCGTCGGCAGCAACATCTTCAACATCCTGAGCTGCCTGGGCCTGTCGGCACTGGTCTCCGGCTCTGGCGGTCTTACGATCCCCGCCGCCGTCCAGGCTTTCGACATCTGGGTGATGCTGGCCGTGGCCCTGGCCTGCGTGCCGGTGTTCTTCACCGGCCGGGCGATCTCCCGGGGTGAAGGCGCCGTGTTCCTGGGCTACTACGCCATCTACACCGCCTACCTGGTGCTGGCCGCCCAGCACAGCGCCGCGCTCGAAATGTTCGCGCTGGCCGTCGTCGACGTGGCCATCCCGCTGACGCTGCTGATCTTCACCATCCTGATGTTCCGCGCCGACAACCGGGCGGACATCGGCATGGTCAGCCGCCGTCTGCTGCGCAAGCTGCGTCGCTGACCAGCCGCACGACCTTACTGCTCACCGGCTCTCCCTGGCCCCAACCGCCCTCAGCGGCGCTGGCAGGACAGCCGGGGATGCCCCCGAGGCCGATCCCCAAACCCTCCGCCCCGACGGAGGGTTTTCTTTTTTCGGCACTCACATCACGGCCCCGTCGATGACGACATCGGGGCAGTGCTCGACCGAGCGTCCGGCTGCCCGATCCGGGCGCCACGGAATCCGGGGTGTCCTGAGCGGTGTCTGGGTCGCGCGCTCCGGCAGCGCCTGCATCCAGGGCAATCCTCCCTCCAATCCGGGTTAGAATTTTCGGCTGGCCCGGGGACTGCGTCCCGGTGGCTGCGTGACCCCTCAAGCTCAGCAGGATTTCCCCATGCCCGTCTACCGCTCCAAAACCTCCACCGCCGGCCGCAACATGGCAGGTGCACGTTCGCTGTGGCGTGCCACCGGCATGAAGGACGAGGATTTCTCCAAGCCGATCATCGCCATCGCCAACAGCTTCACCCAGTTCGTGCCCGGCCACGTGCATCTGAAGGACATGGGTCAACTGGTAGCCCGCGAGATCGAGGCTGCCGGCGGTGTCGCCAAGGAATTCAACACCATCGCCGTCGACGACGGCATTGCGATGGGCCACGACGGGATGCTGTACTCGCTGCCCAGCCGCGACATCATCGCCGATTCGGTCGAGTACATGGTCAACGCCCACTGTGCCGACGCCCTGGTCTGTATCTCCAACTGCGACAAGATCACCCCGGGCATGCTGATGGCCGCGATGCGCCTGAATATCCCGGTGGTCTTCGTCTCGGGCGGCCCGATGGAGGCCGGCAAGGTGAAGCTGGCCGAGCCCGGCACCCAGACCATCCAGCTGAAGAAGCTCGATCTGGTCGATGCGATGGTGATGGCCGCCGACGACAAGGTCAGCGATGCCGAGGTGCATGCGATCGAGCGCTCGGCCTGTCCGACCTGTGGCAGCTGTTCGGGCATGTTCACCGCCAACTCGATGAACTGTCTGACCGAAGCGCTGGGCCTGAGCCTGCCGGGCAACGGCACCGTGCTCGCCACCCATGCCGACCGTGAGCAGCTGTTCAAGCGCGCCGGCCATCTGATCGTCGAGCTGGCGCGTCGCTACTACGAGCAGGACGACGAGCGGGTGCTGCCGCGGGCCGTGGGCTTCAAGGCCTTCGAGAATGCGATGACCCTGGACATCGCGATGGGCGGTTCGACCAACACCATCCTGCACCTGCTGGCCGTGGCGCAGGAGGCCGGCATCGACTTCACGATGAAGGACATCGACCGGCTGTCGCGCGTGGTGCCGCAGCTGTGCAAGGTGGCGCCCAACACCAACAAATATCACATCGAGGACGTGCACCGCGCCGGCGGCATCATGGCGATCCTCGGTGAGCTGGACCGCGCCGGCAAGCTGCACACCGATGTGCCGACCATCCACGCGCCGACGCTGAAGGAGGCGCTGGCCCAGTGGGACATCGCGGGCCAGCCGAGCGAGGAGATCCGAACCTTCTACCGGGCCGGTCCGGCCGGCATCCCGAGCCAGACCGCCTTCAGCCAGAACACCCGCTGGCCGAGCCTGGATCTGGACCGCAAGGAAGGCTGCATCCGCGCCTACGACCATGCCTACTCGAAGGAAGGCGGCCTGGCCGTGCTGTTCGGCAACATCGCCCTCGACGGCTGCGTGGTCAAGACCGCCGGCGTCGATGACAGCCTGCTGGTCTTCGAGGGCAGCGCCCGCGTGTTCGAGTCGCAGGATTCGGCCGTCGAGAACATCCTCGGCGACCAGGTGAAAGCCGGCGACGTGGTGGTGATCCGCTACGAAGGACCGAAAGGCGGCCCCGGCATGCAGGAGATGCTCTACCCGACCAGCTACATCAAGTCGAAGGGGCTGGGCACGCTCTGTGCCCTGCTGACCGACGGCCGCTTCTCCGGCGGCACTTCGGGTCTGTCGATCGGCCACGTCTCGCCCGAGGCGGCAGCCGGTGGCGCCATCGGCCTGGTCCGCGACGGCGACCGCATCCGCATCGACATCCCGGCCCGGCGCATCGACGTGCTGCTGAGCGACGAGGAACTGGCCAAGCGCCGCGCCGAGCAGGATGCCAAGGGCTGGAAGCCGGCTCAGCCGCGCAAGCGTCGGGTCTCGGCAGCGCTCAAAGCCTATGCCAAGCTGGCCACCAGCGCCGACAAGGGCGCCGTGCGCGATCTGTCGAAGCTGGAGGATTGAGGACGCCCGGGGCGGGGTCCTGCGTCTGCACGAGCGCTGTCCGACGAAGCCTGCAGACGCTGGCCCCAGCCCCAAACCGCCGAAGCCCGGAAGGCGCCTCGGCAGCACGGCCGCCGAGCGCTCAGTTCGTCGGTACGTCGCGCAGCAGGTCGAGCGCCACCAGCAGATCCTGACGGATCGATTCGATGTCGGACTGGCGCATGTTCAGCGTCACATCCACCGGCTGGGCAAATTCAGTTTCTTTCTTGCGGCCGGGCTGGACGGTCTCGGCCAGTCGGTTGCGGGCACCGCTGATGGTGAAGCCGTGCTCGTAGAGCAGCTCACGGATGCGGCGGATCAGCAGCACTTCGTGGTGCTGATAGTAGCGGCGATTGCCACGGCGCTTCATCGGCCGAAGCTGCGTGAATTCCTGCTCCCAGTAGCGCAGCACATGGGGTTTGACCCCGCAGAGGTCGGAGACCTCGCCGATGGTGAAGTAGCGCTTGGCCGGAATCGGGGGCAGAACGGTCCGCGTGTCGGCTTTGGCTGCGGGAGATGCGCTCATGATTCAGGGGTATCCGAATGCAGATCGAGAGACAGGGAGGACAGCGTGGCCTGAT
>JBHADS010000327.1:0-3991 GCA_041855185.1 Lautropia sp.
GAAGGCGAACTCGCCCTTGGCATCGACATAGAGCAGATGCTGCGCAACCCGCACCTCGTAGAGCCCCGGGATCGGAGCCGGCCGGATCTCGTCAACCTTGGCACCGGAACCCGCAGGCAGCAGATCCAGCACCGCCGCCTCGATGGCCTTTCGATCCGCCTCGGGCACCCCTGCCGCCTGGGCCGGGGCACTGGCCGTTTCTGTCGCCGGATTGGCGGCCGCTGAGGAGGTACTGTCCTGCGCGACGGCGCTGTTCAGCGCAAGCAGAGCGGCCGTCATCGCCAGCGTGCGACCGATGGTCCTGAAAATACGGGCCTGGGGCCCTGCGGGGAATCTCGTTTCGAGCATAAGCAGTTCAATCTCTCCAAAATCCTGTTCGATTCCATTGAAACACAACTTGGGGGTTCAACGGATCGCATGTCCAATCAGCCGACGCTTGAGCCAGCCCGACGAGGCCACCGCCTGCCAGCCCAGATTGCGCAGCAGCGCCACGGGTTCGGGCAGCTCCGGGCCGAACACCCGATGCAGCCCGGTCATCGTCATCTGCATCAGCGCCACCGGCTCACGACGCGCCCGCTCGTAGCGCCGCAGCAGCAGCCGAGACGGCGAGCCCTTGTGCCAGACCTGTGCCGCACCCGGCATCAGCAGCGCATCGATCAGCGCCTGCACATCGCCAAAACCGAGGTTCAGTCCCTGTCCCGCCATCGGGTGCACCACATGGGCGGCATCGCCGATCATCGCAAAACCCGGCGCAATCACCCGGGGGCAACTGATCGAACGCAGCGGGAAGCTGGCAGCCGGCGTGATCTGTCGCAGATTGCCCAGCGCACCACGAGCCTGTGCTGCCACCGCTGCGGCCAGTTCATCGCCCGGCATCGCCAGCAGCTCGGCCGAGCGCGCCGTCGGCGCCGACCAGACCAAGCTGACCCGTCCCTTGCCCGCCGGGCGATCGTCGGCCGGCAAGGGCAGCAGCGCCATCACCCCCTGATCGCGGTCGAACCACTGCCAGGCGGCATCCCGGTGCGACAGCTCACTGTCGAAATTGGCGACCACCGCCGTCTGCCGATAATCCAGCGCCCGATGTTCGAGCCCGGCCAGAGCCCGCAGGGGCGAGCGCGCCCCGTCGGCCGCCAGCACCAGCCCGGCCCGCCAGACCTCGCCATCGGCCAGCGTCAGCCGGGCTCCGGCACGCAGATCGGCCTCGGCCGGCAGCTCCAGGCCAGCCACCGAGCCGACCAGACGCTGCAGTCGCAGCACCCGGGACGCATCGGCCACGGCCGCATCGAGCGCGCCTTGCAGGTGGCGCCCTTCGATGATCTGGGCGAGCAGCTCGATCTGCCCCTGATAGGCTTCGAGCCGCAGACTCTCCTGCCGTGCGCCGCCATCGGCGTCGTGGAACAGGCGCATGTCGTAGACCGGCGCCAGCCGTGCCCCCGACAACCGGGGCCAGACCCCGAGCTGCCCGAGCAGCCGGCAACTGGCGGGCGACAGCGCGAACACCCGCACATCCCAATCCGCCGGGTCCTGGGGCAGCACCTTCGGCGGCAGCGCAAAAGCCCCCTGCCCCGGCGTCAGCGCCGAGCCGGGCAGCGAAAAGCCGCTGCTCGCCGAGGCCGAGGGATAGGGGTCCGGGCGGGGGTCGATCAGCACCACATGCTTGCCGGCGCGCGCAAAAGCCAAAGCCGCAGCGGCGCCCACGCTGCCAGCCCCAACAACGGCCACGTCACAGGTATTCATGGCCACAGTATATAAAGAAGGACGCACCTGCGACCGGCTCGGCCCCGTAGCCATCCGCCGTGTTGCACTCCGCATTCAGTCTGCCCGGTGCGAGCCGTTGCGCCCAGGCTCGGGAAACAGTCGTCCGGGTCCGGCGGGCGCTTGCAGCACGGCATTTGCATCTTCCGATTCATTGGCTATAATGGCGTCTTCAGCAGACACGGCGGCTCTTGAAACCCAAGTCCCAGTCGTGCATGAGGCCAAGTAGCTCAGTTGGTAGAGCAGAGGACTGAAAATCCTTGTGTCGGTGGTTCGATTCCGCCCTTGGCCACCAAGATTTCACGCCCAGCCCTCACCGGCTGGGCGTTTTTGTTTGTGGCTTGCTTCTTGTGCTGCCCCGGCCCCATGCAGCCACCTGCGAACCGCTTTTTCACATTGATAATCATCAACGTGATGCCCACAGTCCGTGGTTTACGCTTGACAGGTCAGGTGTCTCGGGGTTCTTTGAACAGTCCCTGCCGGCCAGATCATCTCTCTTTCGCTTGTCTGCGTGTGTTGGCCCGCGCTCTGTAGCGCCACGCTTGCCCAATCGGCCACCCGCCCAGCTTCGCACGGAGCGCTCTCGCCCACGGGCCTTGTTCGAGGAATACCCGATCTGGGTGTATCCGTGCCAACGAAAGGAGAGAGCCATGAAAGACCAAGGCCATGATGTGGTGTCCGGGGAAGAGAACCGAGGCGTAGGACGGCGCCGCTTCCTCAATACAGCGGCCCTGCTGGGCATCACCAGCGTGGGGCTGGCAGCCTGCAAGAAGGAAGGCGACAGCGCTGGCGGCGGAGCCCCCGCCCCTGCAGCGGCCCCGGCCGCCGCGCCCCATGTCGGCGGTGCCGGTTCGGTCGAGGTCAAGCCCGGCGAGCTGGATACGCACTACGGCCTGTGGAGCAGCGGTCACACCGGCGACGCCCGGGTGCTGGGCATTCCCTCGGGGCGCGAGCTGCTGCGCATTCCCTGCTTCGTGCCGGATGCGCTGATCGGCTGGGGCCAGACCAATTCCTCGAAGGCCGTCATGGGCACCAAGGCCGATGGTTCGCTGCGCTACACGGTCGGCGACACCCACCACATGCATGCCTCGTACAAGGACGGCATCTATGATGGCAAGTACGCCTGGATCAACGACAAGATCAATTCCCGGCTGGCGCGCATCCGGCTGGACTACATGATCTGCGACAAGATCACCAAGATCCCGCACATCCAGGGCTTCCACGGCATCTTCCCCGACCGGCGCGATCCGGTCGATCCGGCCATCAACCACACCACGCGCGTGTTCTGCGGCCAGGAGTTCCATGTGCCGCTGCCGAATGACGGCAAGGACGCCAGCAACCCCGAGAAATATCACTGCCTGTTCACCTGCGTCGATGCCGAAAGCATGGACGTGCGCTGGCAGGCGCGGATCGACGGCAACTGCGATCTGGTCGCCACCTCCTTCGATGGCAAACTGGCAGCCAGCAACCAGTACAACACCGAGAACGGCGCCGACTACACCGACATGATGTCGGTGGAACGTGATGCCTGCGTGTTCTTCAACATCGCCCGCATCGAGCAGGCGATCAAGGACGGCAAGTTCAGCACCATCGGCGATTCCAAGGTGCCGGTGGTCGATTGCCGAAGCGCCGCCAACAAGGACCCGAAGACGGCGCTGGCCGTGCAGGTGTCGGTGCCCAAGAATCCGCACGGGGTCAACGCCTCGCCGGATGGCAAATACTTCATCTGCTCGGGCAAGCTCTCGCCCACCTGCACCGTGATCGAGCTGCAGAAGGTGCTCGACTGGTTCGATGGCAAACTGGATGATCCGGACAAGAGCATCGTCGCCGAACTCGAAGTGGGGCTCGGACCTCTGCACACCACCTTCGACGGCCGGGGCAACGCCTACACCACCCTGTTCCTCGACAGCCAGGTCTGCAAATGGAACATCGAGAAGGCGATCCAGAAGCACAACGGCGACAAGACGGTCAACCCGATCATCCACAAGCTGGATGTGATGTACCAGCCCGGTCACATCAACGCCACCAACGCCGAGACCCGGGAAGCCGATGGCATCTGGATGGCGGTGGGCAACAAGTTCTCGAAGGACCGCTTCCTGCCGGTCGGGCCGATGCACCCCGAGAACGATCAGCTCGTCGACATCACCGGCGAGCAGATGATCCTCGCGCACGACAACGCCGTCCGCCCCGAGCCGCACGACTTCATCATCTTCAAGCGTGAATGGCTGCATCCGAA
>JBHADS010000328.1:0-4721 GCA_041855185.1 Lautropia sp.
CTGTATCGGCCCGGTGATTTCAGTGGCACGTGATTTCACCAGATACCGAAGACAATGACAATCTGCGATTGTATCCTCAAACCATATACATGCCGCCATTGACAGGCAAAGTAATCCCTGTCACGTAGCCGGCAGCGGGCGAGGCGAGATACAGGACCGCCGACGCGATGTCGTCGACCTGCCCCAGTCTGCCGCTTGGAATCTGCTGTTTGAGCGCCTCGACCTGATCCGCGGACAGCGCGCGGGTCATGTCGGTGTCGATGAATCCGGGCGCCACGCAGTTGACGGTGATGCCCCGACTGCCCACTTCGCGGGCCAGCGCGCGCGACATTCCTGCAACACCCGCCTTGGCAGCGGCATAGTTGGCCTGCCCGGCATTGCCCATCTGCCCCACCACCGAGGTGATGTTGATGATGCGGCCATAGCGGGCCTTCATCATCGGCTTGATCGCCAGACGGGCCATCCGGAACACGGCGCTCAGGTTGGTGTCGATGACGGCCTGCCAGTCGTCGTCCTTCATCCGCATCGCCAGCGTATCGCGGGTGATGCCGGCGTTGTTGACGAGAATCGACAGCTTGCCATGCTCGGCCAGAATGCGCTCGACCAGCGCCTCGCAGGCAGCAGCGTCATTCACGTTCAGCGCCACACCCTGATTGTCGCCGCCCAGATGCGCAGCGATCGCCGCGGCGCCCTGCTCACTGGTGGCCGTGCCGATCACCCGGGCACCGGCACGCGCCAGCATCGTCGCCGTCGCCTGGCCGATGCCACGCGAGGCGCCTGTCACGAGGGCGACCTGACCGTCCAGATTGCCCAGGGAAAAAGATTCATTCGTGCTCATTGGAATTTGGCAAGAGTGGTTTGAAGAGAGGCGGCATCGCCCACGTTGTCGAGCCGGGCATTCGGTGCGATCCGCTTGATCAGGCCGGTCAGCACCTTGCCGGGTCCGAACTCGACGAAGTGATCGACCCCCCGATCGGCCAGCGCCTGGATCAGCTCGACCCAGCGCACCGGATGCCACGCCTGGCGCACCAGCGCATCGCGGATGCGGGCGGGCTCGGACTCGAAAGCCACATCGACGTTGTTGATCAGCGGCACGGCGGGCGACTTGAGTTCGATGTCGGCCAGCGCGCCTGCAAGCACCTGCCCGGCCGGCTGCAGCAGCACCGAGTGGAAAGGTGCCGAGACCGGCAGCATCACGGCGCGGCGGGCGCCCTTGGCCTGCGCGGCCTCGCAGGCGCGCTTGACGGCGCCGATGTGTCCGGCGATCACCACCTGCGAAGGCGCGTTGAAATTGACCGGTGCAACCTCCTCGACGGTCTCCGAACCGGGAACGGCGCGCGCCTCGTCACAGGCGGCCATCACATCGGCATCGGAGAGCCCGAGAATGGCCGCCATGCCACCCGTGCCGACCGGCACGGCTTCCTGCATGGCCTGGGCACGCAGGCGCACCAGCCGGATGGCGGTTTCCAGATCCAGCGAACCGGCGGCCACCAGGGCGGTGTATTCCCCCAGACTGTGACCGGCAACGAAATCCGGCTCCGGCCCACCGGCCGTGCGCCAGGCTTCCAGACAGGCGATGCCGGCCAGCAGCATGGCGGGCTGGGTCCAGGTGGTCAGTGCCAGCTCCTCGGCCGGCCCGTTGGCGATCAGGGTCGACAGCGGCTCACCCAGCGCCTGATCGGCACGGGCGAGCAGTCGATCGACCTCGGGCTGCCCCGCGAAGCTCGACAACATGCCGACGGCCTGCGAACCCTGCCCAGGGAAAACGAAAGCTACACTCATTGAATGCTCCAGGATCGGTGCCCCAGGGGCACGGAAACGCAGCCGGAGACCCCGCGGGGATGTCTCCGGCTTCGACAAGGATCTACATGCGGATCAGATTGGCCGCCCAGGTGAAGCCACCACCCACGCCCTGCAGCAGCACGAGCTGACCGGGCTTGATCCGACCGTCGTTGACGGCCGTGGCCAGCGCCAGCGGCACCGAGGCCGCCGAGGTGTTGGCATGGTCGGCCACCGTCGAGACGACCTTCTCGGGCGGCAGCCCCAGACGCGAGGCCGTGGCGGCCAGGATGCGCACATTGGCCTGGTGCGGCACCAGCCAGTCAAGCTCCTCGAGGCTGTGGCCAGCTGCGTCCAGCACTTCATGGGCCACATCGGCCAGCACGCGCACCGCCAGCTTGAACACCGCCTGCCCGTCCATGCGCAGGAAGGGGTCGCCGACGATGGCGCCCGCCTGCACATTGCCCTGTGTGCGCAAGATACCGGAATGCGAACCATCGGCGTGCAGACGCGAGGCCAGCACCCCTGGTTTCTGGTCGGCTGACAGCAGCACGGCACCGGCGCCGTCGCCAAAAAGCACACAGGTCGAGCGGTCGTTCCAGTCGAGGATGCGCGAGAACACATCCGCACCGATCACCAGCGCCCGACTGGCCACGCCCGCACGGATCAGCGCGTCGGCATTGGCCAGCGCATAGGCAAAACCGCTGCAGACGGCCTGCACATCGAAGGCGCCGCCCTGCTGGACACCCAGCTGCTGCTGGATCAGACAGGCGGTGCTGGGAAAGATCTGGTCGGGCGTCGAGGTGGCACAGACCACCAGGTCGATCTGCTCGGGCTTGACGCCGGCCATCTGCATCGCGGCCTGCGCCGCACGGGCCCCCAGCGTCGTCGTGGTCTCGTCGGGACCGGCGATCCAGCGCTGGCGGATACCGGTGCGGGAGGTGATCCATTCGTCCGAGGTCTCGATCCCCCGGGTGGCAAGATCCGCCGCCAGCTCGTCATTGCTGACGCTGCGCGCCGGCAGCGCCGCGCCCACGCCGATGACGCGCGAGAAACGCGACCCGTGCTGGGCCAGAGGCGCTACGGAGTGTGCAGAAGAATCAGTCGTTGACATGGTTTGGGCGGTTCAGAGAAAAGGGTCGAAAATCGCCGCATCCAGGGCAAGACACCCCTGGGCGGGCACATGAATGCGCGTCTCTGTGACGAATGCTGTTGCAAACAACGAAAACAGCAGCAAACCGTCATGATAAGCCATGAGACAACAACATTTTTCGACACCTTCGCGTCCGAAGCGCGGCCATGCACGTCCAGCGCCTGTCAGACGCTGATTCACAGCCCGCAAAAGCCCCTTGGAGCCCCGCTGAACGCACCTGACTGCGTGCCGCCCTGAAGCTCCACGCATCGAGGATGGGCCGAGGAAGCGAAGCAGTCACCCTGCCCTGGACGCCCGAAAGCGCTTCCCGGCATGCAGAAGCCGCAAGCAGGCGCACGCCGACGGCAAGCCGCCGCGCAGGCGCGGCGCACGCGAATCGGTGGGTGAACGAGCCTGGTGGCCGCGAATCAGGCCGGAGAGGCTTCGGTGACAGGCGCCTCGGCGCTGGCTTCGGCAGGCATCGCAGCCGCAATGCGGGCGATCAGGCCATTGCGGGCCGCATCATAGGCACGCCCCAGCGCCGCCTCGTAGGCGAAGGCATCGGCCGAGCCATGACTCTTGAGCACGATGCCGCGCAGACCGATCAGACAGGCACCGTTGTAGCGCCGATGATCGACCCGCCCCTTGAAGCGCTTGAGCACCGGCATCGCGCACAGGCCCGCCAGTCGCGTCAACCAGTTGCGCGAGAATTCCTGGCGCATCAGTGCGCCGATCATCTGGGCCACCCCTTCGGATGTCTTGAGTGCGACATTGCCGACGAAGCCATCACAGACCACGACATCGGCCTTGCCGGTGTAGACATCATTGCCCTCGATGTTGCCGATGAAGTTGAGCGGCGTCTCACGGATCAGCCGCGCCGCTTCCTTGACGACATCGTTGCCCTTGATCAGCTCCTCACCGATGTTGAGCAGGCCGACGGTCGGACGCTCCTTGTCGCTGAGGACCGAGGACAGCGCGCTGCCCATGACGGCGAACTGCATCAGATGGCTGGGGTCGCAATCGACGTTCGCCCCCAGATCCAGCATGGTGGTGAAGCCCCCGTCACGGGTGGGCAACTGCGTGGCGATCGCCGGACGGTCGATGCCCGGCAGGGTCTTCAGCACGAAGCGGGAAATCGCCATCAGGGCACCGGTGTTGCCGGCGCTGACACAGGCATCCGCCTCACCGGCCTTGACCTGCTCGATGGCGATGCGCATCGAGGAGTCGCGCCGGTTGCGCAGCGCCTGCACCGGGTTGTCATCCATGCGGATGACCTCGCTGGCGGCCACGATGCGACAGCGTGCCTTCAGCCCCTTGAACAGGGCGCCTTCGGCACCGCCGGACAGACCGGAAGCCTGTTGCTGCAACGCCGCCTCGATCTCATCGGGGCGGCCGACCAGCAGCAGACTGACATCGGCATGGGATTGGAGGAAGGACAGTGCCGCAGGCACGGTCACGGCCAGGCCGTGGTCCCCTCCCATGACATCGATAGCCAAGCGAACGCTCATGGCGTTGAGAGAATGTCGTTGATGCGAAGGTGTACGCTACCCGAAGGCAGCCCGTCACTCGTCAGACTTGGTCTTGACGATCTTTTTGCCCCGGTAGAAACCGTTGGGGCTGATGTGGTGGCGCAGGTGCACTTCGCCCGTGGTGGGCTCGACGGCAACCGGCGGGTTGGACAGATGATCGTGCGAACGATGCATGCCGCGCTTGGACGGCGTTTTCTTGTTTTGCTGAACGGCCATTGAATATTCTCCCTGCCCTCAACGCAATGGGCAATCCGGTATTATAACTGGTTAATGGAAAAAAG
>JBHADS010000329.1:0-3602 GCA_041855185.1 Lautropia sp.
ACCTTCGACATCGACGCCAACGGCATTCTCCATGTCTCGGCCAAGGACAAGGCCACCGGCAAGGAGAACAAGATCACCATCAAGGCGAACTCGGGCCTGTCGGATGCCGAGATCGACAAGATGGTGCGCGATGCCGAGGAGCACGCCGACGAGGACAAGGCCCGCGTCGAGCTGACCAACGCCCGCAACAACGCCGACGCGATGGTGCACTCGGTCGAGAAGTCGCTGAAGGAGCACGGTGATTCGCTGGATGCCGACGAGAAGTCGAAGATCGAAGCCGCCATCAACGAAGTTCGTGAGGCGGTGAAGGGCGACGACAAGGCGCGCATCGACGAAAGCACCTCGGCGCTGATGACCGCCGCTCAGAAACTGGGCGAGAAGGTCTATGCCGAAGCCCAGGGCGCGGCGGCGGCTGGCGCGGCTGCCGGCCAGGCCGAAGCCCAGGCCGATCGTCCGGCCGAAGCGGCTGGCGACGATGTGGTCGACGCCGACTTCAAGGAAGTCAAGCGCGACAACTGATCGTTTTGTCTCGGGGCCGGCATGAGCCGGCCCGCAGACTGCCCGTTCGGATGCCTGCCGTTGCCGTGGCCCGCACAGAAGGTCCGGCTCCAGCAGGGGGCCAAGGCTCTGGCTCTGGCCCATCCCGAAGGGGCGGTGTGCAAACACCCGGCGTTCGTCACGCCGGGTTTCGTCGTTTATGGCGTCGGCGATTTTCCGGATGCCGGCGCATCCATCGACGTGGCGCGCGGCGGCTTGTGACCGCCGTGTGGCAGGTTGCGTGGTGGCATGGGGCGGGGGCCATTGAACCGAGGCCGATCGTCCCCAGATTTCAATGCATACAGAGGGTCCAGGTGAGGGTGGGCTGATCGCCGGCCACCCTTGCCCCGGGATGATGGTTCGACCGCTGAAACAGGGCGGGGGTATCGTCCTTTCGATTTTCAGGGTGCGAACGCAAGACAGGGAACTGCCTGACAGCAATGGCAAAACGCGACTACTACAACATTCTCGGGGTGGGCAAGAACGCCACCGAAGACGAGATCAAGAAAGCCTATCGCAAGATGGCGATGAAGTATCACCCGGACCGCAATCCGGATGATGCGAAGGCCGAAGAGAAATTCAAGGAGGCCAAGGAAGCCTACGAAGTGCTCAGCGATGCCCGCAAGCGCGAAGCCTATGACCGCTTCGGTCATTCCGGCGTCGAGGGCATGGGCGGCATGGGTGGCGGCGGACCCGGCGGTTTCGGCGGTGGTGCCGGCGCGGGCGGCTTCGGCACCTTCGCCGAAGCCTTCGGCGACATCTTCGGCGACATCTTCGGGGGCGGCAATCGCGGCGGCGGTGCCAATCAGGTCTATCGCGGCGCCGATCTGCGCTATTCGATGGATGTGACGCTGGAGCAGGCGGCCCACGGTTACGAGACCGAGATCCGCGTGCCTTCCTGGGAAAACTGCGGCACCTGCAAGGGTACGGGTTCCAAGGCTGGCACCAAGCCCAAGACCTGCGGCACCTGCAACGGCCAGGGTCAGGTGCGGATGCAGCAGGGCTTCTTCTCGGTGCAGCAGGCGTGCCCGACCTGTCACGGCAGCGGCAAGGTCGTCACCGATCCCTGCGAAGCCTGCGATGGCGTCGGCCGCATCAAGAAGACCAAGACGCTGCAGGTCAAGGTGCCGCCGGGCATCGACGACGGGATGCGGATTCGCTCGGCCGGCAATGGTGAGCCGGGCATCAATGGCGGGCCACCGGGCGATCTCTATGTCGAGATTCGCATCAAGGAACACGCGGTGTTCAAGCGCGATGGCGATGATCTGCATTGCGAGGTGCCGATCAGCATCGTCACCGCTGCGCTGGGCGGCGCCATCCAGGTGCCGACGCTGGGCGGCAGCGCCGAGATCGAGCTACCCGAAGGCGTGCAGCCGGGCAAGGTCTTCCGCCTGCGCGGCAAGGGCATCAAGGGCATCCGCTCGGCGGGGCCCGGCGATCTCTACGCGCACATCACGGTCGAGATTCCGGTGCGTCTGACCGACAAGCAGAAGCAGATGCTGCGCGAGCTGGATCAGAGCCTCTCCGATGCCAAGCACAGCCCGCAGACCCGCAGCTGGAAGGACCGCCTGAAGGAGTTCTTCCAGTAAGGAAGCAGCCGGCGCTGCCCACAGTTGCACGCGCGGCGCAGCGCCGTCGAGATCCAGGCCCGCAAGGGCGGCTTTCCCCCGCAGCCGCACATGCGGCACAGCGTCGGTGCCTCCGGCCCGGAGGCGCGTGTCCGGGTCCGGCCGATGAGCCGGCGCGCCCTGCGTGGCGCCTGGCCGACCCAGAACAGAACCCTGTGTTTTTCGGAGCACAGGGTTTTTTCATGTAAAGTGGATCATATGTGCCCGGTGTATCGCCTCGGGGCGAGACAGGAGGCACGGCATGCTCCAGGAGGCAGACATGGAATACAGCAAACTGGGTTCGCAGGGCCTGCAGGTCTCGGCGCTGGGCTTGGGGTGCATGGGCCTGACACCGGGCCACGCCGGAAAAGGGGTTTCCGAGGCCGAGGGGATCGAGCTGATCCGCCGGGCTCATGCGCTGGGCGTCACCTTCTTCGATACGGCCGAAGCCTATGGTGCGGCCAACGAAACGCTGGTCGGCAAGGCGGTGGCACCGTTCCGGGATCGGGTGATCATCGCCACCAAATTCGGCTTCGTCGATGGCGATCCCTCGGCGGGGCTGGACAGCAGCCCGGCCCGCATCCGCCTGGTGGTCGAGCAGTCGCTGCAGCGCATGGGCACCGACCACATCGATCTGCTGTATCAGCACCGGCTCGACCCGAAAGTGCCGGTCGAGGAGGTGGCGGGTGCCGTCCGTGATCTGATCGCCGAAGGCAAGGTCCGCTACTTCGGCATGCCCGAGGCGGATGTGGAGCTGATCCGCCGTGCCCACGCCGTGCAGCCCCTGTCGGCCCTGCAGTGCGAATACTCGATGTGGTGGCGCGAGCCCGAGACCCGCTTCTTCCCGGTGCTGGAAGAACTGGGCATCGGCTGCGTGCCCTACAGCCCCCTGGGCCGGGGCTACCTGACCGGCGCCATCGACGAGAAAATCCGCTTCGAGCCGGGCGATTTCCGGCGCACGCTGCCACGCTTCCAGCCCGAGGCGCTCGAAGCCAATCGGGCGCTGCTGGGGTGGATCGAGTCCACCGCCCGCGCCAAGGGGGCGAGCAGCGCCCAGTTGGCGCTGGCCTGGCTGCTGGCCAAGCGGCCCTGGATCGCACCGATCCCGGGCACCACCCGCATCGATCGCCTGGAGGAGAACCTGAAGGCGGTGCAGGTGGTGCTGACACCGGAGGATCTGCGCCGCATCGATCTCGGCCTGGACCAGATCCGGATCGTGGGTGAGCGCTATGCGCCGCCCAGACCCCGGGCGCACGACGAGGATGTCTCGGTCGACAACAGCTGAGCGGGGCTGGGCAGGGCGCCCGGCCCGAGTCGCTGGGCGATTCGGGCAGCGCTCGGGGGCTGGCGGTTCGATGTCGCGGCGGGGCCGGGGTCCATCGGGCAGTTGAGGTAAATTCAGGGGTTTCGAGCGTATCGACGTGCGGAGCGTGTCGCTGCTTTCTCATTCCCTTTGGA
>JBHADS010000330.1:0-7195 GCA_041855185.1 Lautropia sp.
CAGCTCGAAGCGGTCGATGACGACGGTGCTCTCGTAGGGCAGCTCCTCGCCGAGCAGACGGAAGATCTTCTCGCGGATGATCTCGGCCGCGAAGAAACGCTCGGGCCGGTCGGTCAGCATGTCCTCGTCGTAGATCGCCGGACCTTCGGGCAGATGCTGTGTGACGGCCTGGATCAGCGCCTCGACTCCCTGCCCATTGCGGGCGCACAGCGGCACGATCGCCGCCAGTTCCGGGTGCGCCTGATGCAGACGGGCAATCAGCGGCAGCGCCTCGTTGACCGAACCGAGGCGGTCGATCTTGTTCAGCGCGACCACGACCGGCCGCTTCGATGGCAGCCACGACAGGATCTGCTCATCGCCCGCGCCCCACTTGCCGGCCTCGGTGACGAGCACGACCACATCGGCCTGCTGCCCCACCGACTGGGCGGTGCGGTTCAGGATCTTGTTGAGCGGATTCATCCGCCGGGTCTGATAGCCGGGCGAGTCGATCAGCACCAGCTGCGCCTCGGGGCGGCTGAGCACGCCGAGAATCTGGTGACGGGTGGTCTGTGCCCGGTCGGCGGTGATCGACAGCGACTGGCCGACGAGCTGGTTCAAGAGCGTCGATTTGCCGGTATTGGGACGACCGACCAATGCGACATGGCCGCAGCGAAAGGCGGTGGATTCAGAGGACATCGGCGAAAGGAATGGCGGATCAGTGGGCGGAGCGGCTGCCGGGGGTCAGCAGCGTCTCCAGAGCCAGGCGGGCGGCTTCCTGTTCGGCCTTGCGACGGCTGTCGCCGCTGCCCCGGAACACCTGCCGGGGCTTCTCCAGCACACATTCCACGTCGAAGCGCTGATGATGCGCCTGACCGTGGGTGCCGACCACCTGATACACCGGTAATGGTAGCCGACGGCCCTGCAGAAATTCCTGCAGGCGGGTTTTGGCATCCTTGCCCAACTCGGCCGGGTTGATGCTGGCCAGCAGCGGCTCGTAGAGCTTGACGATGACACGGGCGGCCTGCTCGAAACCGGCCTCGAGATAGATGGCGCCGAGAATCGCCTCCACCGCATCGGCGAGGATCGACGGACGGCTGGTGCCGCCGCTGCGCCGCTCGCCTTCGCCGAGGATCAGGGCATCCGGCAGCGACAGCATCTGGCTGATCTCGAACAGCGGCTGCTGCTTGACGAGATTGGCCCGCAGCCGAGACAGCTCCCCTTCGCTGGAATCGACGTAGCGCGCGTAGAGCATCGCCGCCACCGCGCAGTTCAGCACGCTGTCGCCCAGAAATTCGAGGCGCTCGTTGTGCTCCCGGCCGTGGCTGCGGTGCGTCAGCGCCTGGATCAGCAGCTCCTCGGATTGGAACTGATAACCCAGGCGGGTCTGCAGACGTTTGCGGATGGCTGCGTGCGCGGCGCCTGTCATCTCTCTCCTGTCAACGGGCTCGGATCAGTGAATCACCGGGAGCGCGCATCGCCCTGATAATCGATGACCAGACTGACCGGTCCGAACAGCGGCACGCGTTTCTCGTAGGCGAAGGACACCAGGGTACTGCCGTCCGGACGGCGTTCGATCAGCAGATCCTTGCCGCCGATCGCCGTGAAGTCGTCGATGGCCTGCGAGCGCTCGAAGGCGTTGCGGATGGCATCGGGGTTGTCGCTGCTCGACGAGTTGACGGCCCGCACCAGGGCTTTCTTGATGTTCTGGTATTCGACGAAGGTCGGGACGATCCGCATCCCCACCAGCGCCAGTAAACCCAGCACGATGACGGTCAGCAGAAATCCGGTCAACGAGAGACCGCGCTGGCGCTGAAACGATGAAGTCTGAACGGAAAGGCTCATGATGGTGCGGTGAAATCAGAGTCAGCGGAAACTGCCGATTCTCTGCAGATCGTTGAAGTTCATCCAGATGAAGAAGGCCCGGCCAACCAGATTGTTCTCGGGCACGAAGCCCCAGCTGCGGCTGTCCAGGCTGTTGTCACGGTTGTCGCCCATGACGAAATAGCTTTTCTCGGGCACCTTGCAGGACAGCTCGATGGCACTGTAGCGGCAGTGCTGTTCCATGGCCAGACCCGGCATCGGTTTGATGACGGCCGGATTGTCCAGATCGACCAGCAGCCGGTGCGAGACGTTGCCCAGCGTCTCGGCGTAGCGCTGCAGATAACGACCCCGTTCGGCATCGTAGTATTCGCCGGCGTCACGCAGCGGCGCTTCCTCGCCGTTGATGAACACGCGCCCCTTGCGGATGGTGACGGTATCTCCGGGCAGGCCGACCACCCGCTTGATGTAGTCGACCGAGGTGTCGAGCGGATAGCGGAAGACCACCGTGTCGCCGCGCTGCGGTTCACCGACCTCGATGATCTTGGTGTTGATGACCGGCAGACGCACGCCGTAGCTGTACTTGTTGACCAGGATCAGATCGCCGACCTGCAGGGTCGGCATCATCGAACCGGAGGGAATCTTGAAGGGCTCGAACAGGAAGGAGCGCATCATGAACACGACGAACAGCACCGGGAACAGGCCGGCGGTGTAGTCCAGCCAGGCAGGACGCCGGCTCAGACTCTTCTGCAGCTGATCGCGTGCCTGCTGATTGATCTTGCCGCCACGAGCCTGCTGCTCACGGTCCCAGGCTTGCAGGCGCTCCTCGGCGGCACGCCGCCGTCCTGGCGCCAGCACGAACAGATCGAGCAGCCAGATGCACAGCGTGAAGGCGGTCAGCAGAAAGAGAATCAGCGGAAAATTCATGATGAAATCGGGGAAAACGGCACACTAACCGCCAAAGCGGCGGCCTGTGATGCGGAATGGGCGAACAGCCGACGAACGGCGCGCGAGCCCCGGCGATCGGTCGATCGACGGCCGGGCGGACACAAGGATGCGCGCATCGGCGTGCACACCGATGAAAGAAGGCGCGCGCGGGCAGGCTCACCGATCCTCTGCCTGCAGCACGGCCAGGAAAGCCTCCTGCGGAATCTCGACCGAGCCGACCTGCTTCATCCGTTTCTTGCCGGCCTTCTGCTTCTCGAGCAGCTTGCGCTTGCGGGTGATGTCGCCGCCGTAGCACTTGGCCAGCACGTTCTTGCGCAGCGCCTTGATGGTTTCGCGGGCGATGATGTTGCTGCCGATGGCCGCCTGCACCGCCACATCGAACATCTGCCGCGGGATCAGCTCGCGCATCCGGGAGGCGACCTCACGGCCACGCGAGACGGCGTTGGAACGGTGGACGATCACCGACAGCGCATCGACCTTGTCGCCGTTGATCAGCAGGTCCATCTTGACCACGTCCGAGCTGCGGTATTCGAGGAACTCGTAGTCCATCGAGGCGTAGCCGCGCGAGACGGACTTCAGCCGGTCGAAGAAATCGAGCACGATCTCGCTCATCGGCAGCTCGTAGGTCAGATGCACATGGCGGCCGTGATAGGACAGGTCGCGCTGGATGCCGCGCTTGCCGGTACACAGCGTGATCACCGGGCCGACATACTCCTGCGGTACGAACACCACCACCTTGACGATCGGCTCGCGGATCTCGGCGATGCGCGCCCCATCGGGCATCCGCGCCGGGTTCTCGATCCGGTCGACCGTGCCATCGGTCATCACCACCTCGTAGATGACGGTGGGCGCCGTGGTGATCAGGTCCATGTCGTATTCGCGCTCGAGCCGCTCCTGCACGATGTCCATGTGGAGCATGCCGAGGAAGCCGCAGCGGAAGCCGAAGCCCAGCGCCTGCGAGACTTCGGGCTCGAACTGCAGCGAGGCGTCGTTGAGCTTGAGCTTCTCCAGCGCTTCGCGCAGCGCGTCGTACTCGCTGGCCTCCACCGGATACAGGCCGGCAAAGACCGAGGGCTTGATCTCCTTGAAGCCCGGCAGCGGTTCGGTGGCCGCCGGCGACTGGTGGGTGATGGTGTCACCCACCTTCGCGTGCTTCAGATCCTTCATGCCGGTGATGATGAAGCCCACCTGTCCGGCCGACAGCGAATCGCGCGGCGAGGAACGCGGCGTGAACACCCCGAGCTGATCGACGTGCTGCTTGGCATCGACGGCCATCAGCTTGATCTGATCACGGACCTTCAGGGTGCCGTTGACGACCCGTACCAGCATCACCACGCCGACGTAGTTGTCGAACCAGGAATCGATGATCAGCGCCTGCAGCGGCGCGTTCGGATCACCCTTCGGCGGCGGCACCCGGTCGACGATGGCCTGGATGATCTCGTCCAGCCCCATGCCGGTCTTGGCACTGGCCGGAATCGCATCGGTGGCGTCGATGCCGATCACGTCCTCGATCTCGGCACGCGCATTGTCGGGATCGGCCGAGGGCAGATCCATCTTGTTGAGCACCGGCACCACCTCGACGCCCAGATCGATGGCGGTATAGCAGTTGGCCACCGTCTGCGCCTCGACGCCCTGCGAGGCATCGACGACCAGCAGCGCCCCCTCGCAGGCCGACAGCGAACGGCTGACTTCATAGGAGAAGTCGACGTGCCCCGGCGTGTCGATCAGGTTGAACTGGTATTCGGTGCCGTCGTCGGCCTTGTAGCGCAGCGAGGCGGTCTGGGCCTTGATGGTGATGCCGCGCTCGCGCTCCAGATCCATCGAGTCCAGCACCTGGCTGTCCATCTCGCGTTCCGACAAGCCCCCCAGGCGCTGGATCAGGCGATCGGCCAGCGTGGACTTGCCGTGGTCGATGTGGGCGATGATGGAAAAGTTACGGATATGCTGCATGTCGGGATCAAGGGATACGGGTTCCGGCCGTCAGGGTGCGCCCGGCGCTCATCGAAACGGCCTCCGCCAGCAGCGCAGGCACGGATGAGCGCGGACGCGCCGGTATCACCGGTGGACCATCCGGAATCCCGGCGGACGAATGCGGCCCGAAGCCGCGCATGGCGCGGCAGGCAGCGGCAGACGACAACCCCCGGAAAGCCCGGAAAGAAGCCCCGGCGTCAAAGAACGGCCCGGAACGGCGCGATCGGCGTCACATGCGCCGACCAACCAAAGCTGCCTATTGTAGTAGTGTCTGCCCCCGGCTGTGCGCCGGGGCGTGCTTTTTTTGGTGAGGACACCCGGCAACGTGCCGGGGTGTCCATTGGAGGGAAAGGAAAGCTCCGGGCCCGGATAAGGAGGCTCCGGAGCAGCCGGAAATGCGCCGGAGCAGAGGACGGCCGCGCCGATCCGCTGCAACCGCCCGCCGGCCCGGTCCTCAGGGACGGATCGGCACGTAGGAGGCATCGGCCCCGCGCTTGACCAGCAGCACCAGCGTGCGCCCGCGGTCCAGCTTGGAGACCAACCCCTCGAACTGGCTGACCGAGGTGATGTGGCGGCTGTTCAGTTGCAGCAGCACATCACCTTCGCGCAGCCCGGCCTGGGCAGCGATGCCCCCCGGTTCGAGCGAGGAGATCAGCACCCCACCCTTCGGAATGCCCTGCTCCCGGCGCTGCTCGGCCGACAGCTCGCTGGCGACGATGCCCAGCCAGTTGGCCTTCACGGGCGCCGATTTCTCGGCGGGGGAATCCTGCGCGCCGCCGGCCTTCTCGGTCGGCACCTCGCCCACCACCACGTTCAGACGCTCGGCCTGACCCTGGCGCCAGACTTCGATCTCGACCTTGGAGCCGGGCTGCGTGTTGCCGACCAGACGGGGCAGATCACTGGAACGCTCGACCGGACGACCATCGAACTTGAGGATGATGTCCCCGGCTTCCAGCCCGCCCTTGGCGGCCGGCCCACCCTGCTCGATGCTGCTGACCTGGGCCCCCATCGGTTTGGACAGACCCAGCGGCTCGGCGATTTCCTTGGTCACTTCGGTGATCGCCACCCCGATACGGCCTCGCACGACGCGGCCCTTGGCCTTGAGCTGATCCGACACCCGCATCGCTTCATCGATCGGAATGGCGAAGGAGATGCCCATGAAACCGCCGGTACGACTGTAGATCTGCGAGTTGATGCCGATCACGCGGCCGTTCATGTCGATCAGCGGCCCCCCCGAGTTGCCCGGGTTCACCGCCACATCGGTCTGGATGAAGGGCAGATAGTCGCCGGTCTCGCGGGCCTTGGCCGAGACGATGCCGGCCGTGACGGTATTGTCCAGACCGAAGGGCGAGCCGATCGCCAGCACCCATTCGCCGACCCGGAGCTTGTTCGGATCGCCAATCTCCAGCACCGGCAGCTGGGTGGCCTCGATCTTGACCAGCGCCACGTCGGTGTTCTTGTCGGAGCCGATCAGCTTGCCCTTGAACTCGCGCTTGTCGGTCAGGGTCACATAGATGTCATCGGCCCCTTCGACCACGTGATGATTGGTCAGCAGATAGCCATCCTGGGAGATGATGAAGCCCGAACCGAGGCCACGGGGAATCTCACGCCCGGACTGCCCCGGCACCTGCGGCTGGCTGCCCTGGGGATCCTGCGGCATTCCCGGCACCGTGCCCGGCGGGAAGAAACGGCGGAAGAACTCGTAGAAAGGATCGTTCGGATCGATCAGCTCATTGAGCCCCTGCGGTGCCTGGCGCTTGCCGGCACGCTCGGTGGTGCGGATGTTGACGACGGCCCCACCGGTCTGCTCCACCAGTTGCGTGAAATCGGGCAGCTGGCGCGCAACGCTCTGCGCCAGCACCGGCGAAGGCGCGCTCAGAGCGACCGGCGCCAGCAGCGCGGCCACGGCCAGAAAGCTGCCGCCCACCGAATTGCGACAGGCGCCGGCAACCCGTGCCGACAGTGTGCGCAGCCTGAACGGGCCGATAGTGTTCGGAATATTCATCAATCAAAGCACCTCAATCGAGTATCGATGGGGAAAGCTGTCGCATGCATCCCGCCCCCACCCGGTTTCTTCCACAGCAGCCAACGCCTGAGCGCCGCGGCATCCGGCACCGGCAGACGGAGCCTCACAGCAGGCACCCCCCTTCGGAGCACGCGGCACGCTCGGCGGGACGACGATCTGCATCGTTCATCAACGCTGACACCCCGTCGCAGGTGGACGCGGGCACCGCTTTCTGTTGTGGGTTCGATTGTGCCGGATTCAAGGCCACGGGATCGGCGCCTATGGCATAACTTTACATTGCTGGAACAGTCCGGCCCTTGCGCGTACAACCGTGCACCCGTGCCACGCTGGCATCCGGATCGATGCGCGGCTGACGCGGCAAGCGGCTGTGCTGCGGCAGCAGCCCCCGGAGTCCGGAAGCACCCTCGCGGCTGTGGCTCGCTCGACAGCCATAGGCAGGGCTTCGGATTTCCC
>JBHADS010000331.1:0-10358 GCA_041855185.1 Lautropia sp.
CTTTGCCGAAACCTTCTGGGCCAAGGGCTTTGGCGTAGTGACCGACCGCTTCGGCACACCGTGGATGGTGAATGCCGAAAACATTGCCGATTGAAGGAGGAGTACCGCCATGTCCTTGTTCAAAACCACCAGCCTGATTTCCGTCGTCCACATCAGCGATTACGAACGGGCACTGGCCTGGTACCAGCGCTGGCTGGGCCAGCCCGATGAAGTGCCGATGGACGGCATGGCCGAGTGGCAGCTGATGCCGTCCGCCTGGCTGCAACTGGACAACAGCGCACCAGAAAAAGCCGGACAGTCGGCCGTCACCATCGGGGTGGACGATGTGGCGCACTGCCGCGACGCACTGCAAGCAGCCGGCGTGGAAGCCGGAGAAATCGTCGATTACGGCTTTGTCCAAGTCTGCGACACGCAGGACCCGGACGGCAACCGGGTGTCGTTTGTGCAGGTCTGCGCGTAAGGCATAAATAAGTCGGCGGATTGGGGGTGCCATGCCCCTTGGGCTGCTCGGCTGCCTGTCCAGAGGGTGGTGGACATTATTTTCTTGATCCATCATGACGTATCAAGATGAATCATGATGGCGATGACCATGAAGACTGTTGTCCGCGAAAAGTTTTCCTCGCAGGCCGCGCCAGAAGTGCTGGCCGCGTTACGCCAGATCGCAGAGAGCCAAGGCCGCCAGTTTCAGGCTGTGCTCGATGAAGCCCTGCGCGACTACATCGACCGGCAGCAGAAGGAGCGCCCCCGCCCTCACGTGATGGCTTCGTTCACCTCCAGTCTGGATGAGTTTGACAACCTCTACCGCGAACTGGCCAAGTAAACCGCGATGCGCGATCACCTGACCGTGGCCGAGGCTGCTGCCCTGCTGGAAAGCCTGGCGGTCAACCATCCGTTCGCGGACTGGAACAAGCGACCTGAAGGACGTGCCCACGCGCCTGGCGGGCGCCCGGAACAGGGCAAACCGTTACGACTCACACCGCCCAGCTCGACGACAGCGCTTCAGCCTGCTGCAACACCGTTTGCACCGCAGAGTCCTGCAAATCGGGAGGGTAGCCATACTTGCGGAGAATGCGTTTCACCAGCACCCGCATTCTCGCCCGAGCGGATTCCCGATGAGCCCAATCCACCGACACATTCTCGCGCAGGCTCATCAACAACTCGTGCGCGATCAGCCGGAGCTTGTCGTCGCCCATCATCTGCACCGCGCTTTCATTCTCGGCCAGCGCATCATAGAAGGCAATCTCCTCGTCTGAAAGCCCGGACTCCTCGCCACGCTGGCGTGCCGCACGGAGGTCCTTGGCCAACTCGATCAACTCCTGCAGCACTTCGGCGGTAGTGATGGCACTGGCGTGGTATCGCGCCACCGAATCCTCCAATCGCTCCGAGAACGCCTTGGTCTGCACCACGTTGGCCTTGCTGCGTGAGCGAATGCCGTCGTTGATCAGCTTGCGCAAGGCTTCCAGTGCAAGGTTCTTCTTCTCCATCTGCTGAACTTCAGCCAGGAACTCGTCCGAGAGGATGGAGATGTCCGGGCTCTTGATGCCCGCAGCAGCCAGGATATCCACAATATCGGTAGATAAAATCGCCCGGCTGACGATCTGCTGAATGGCCAGCTCGCGCTCTTGCTGAGATGCACCAGAGCCGGTACTGCTCTTGATCAGTGCAATACGAATCGCCTGAAAGAAACCGACTTCCTCCCGAATCTGGCGGGCCTCGTCAGAGGCTGATGCCAAGGCAAAAGCTTTGGACAGCGCCAGAACCGCGTCCTGATACCGACGGTGAGCGCTCTTCTTACCTTCCGTCGTCGTCTCCTGCGCCGCCAACTTCTGTTGCTGGTCAAGAATCCACTCGATGGCACCCGCCATCATTTCCAGCCGCTCCTGCGGTGAGCCACTCAAGGCAGATAAGTAGTCGAAACCGTGGTACATATCCCGAACGACCTCGTACTTCTCCATCATCACCGAAACCGCCTGCGCCTCATCGACCCCCGTATTTTCCTGATCACGCTTCGAATACTGCTGCAGGGCCGATTTGAGGTTTTGCGCAATGCCGATGTAGTCCACGATCAGCCCGGCGGGCTTGTCGCGGAACACGCGGTTCACCCGAGCAATCGCCTGCATCAGTCCGTGTCCCTGCATCGGCTTGTCAATGTACATCGTGTGCATGCACGGCGCGTCAAAACCTGTCAGCCACATATCCCGCACAATTACCAACTTGAGCGGGTCTTTGGGATCGCGGGCCCGTTTGGCAAGCAGATCGCGTCGCGCCTTGTTGCCGATATGCTGCTGCCATTCCTGCGAGTCGCTCGCTGCGCCAGTCATCACAATCTTGACCGCGCCCTCGTTGTCATCAGCACTCTGCCAATACGGACGCAGCTTAACGATCTCATCGTAGAGCTTCACGCAAATGCGACGGCTCATACACACCACCATCGCCTTGCCGTCGAGGGCTGCCACGCGATTCTCGAAGTGGGCGACCATGTCTCTGGCCACCAGAGCCAGGCGTTTGTCACTGCCAACCAGGGTCTCGACCGTTGACCACTTCCTCTTGAAACGCTCCTGATCGGCCGCCGAGTCTCCCTCAACCAGCTCGTTGACCTCGGCGTCAATCTTCGCCTTCTCATCTTCGTCCAGTTCGATACGGGCAAGCCGGGACTCGTAATAAATCGGCACCGTCGCGCCATCCTCCACCGCACGGCTGATGTCGTAGACATCGATGTAATGACCGAACACCGCTGGTGTGTTGACATCGTCCGCCTCGATGGGCGTACCGGTAAAACCGATGAAAGATGCATTCGGCAGCGCATCCCGCATGTACTTGGCAAAACCGTAGGAGATTTCGCCGGTCTTCGCGTCCACCTTGGCTTTGAAGCCGTACTGACTGCGGTGTGCTTCATCCGCGATGACGACCACGTTGCGGCGTGTGGTGAGCGGCTCTGCAACCTCACCGAACTTCTGCAGCGTTGTGAAAATCACGCCGCCCGACGCCCGGTTCAGAAGCCGCTGCAAGTCTTCCCGGCTCTCGGCCTGCACAGGGGTCTGCCGGATCAGATCACTGCACATCGCGAAAGTACCAAAGAGCTGGTCGTCCAGATCGTTGCGGTCAGTCAGCACCACCAGCGTCGGATTGGCCATCGCCGGATGCTTGACGAGTTGCCCCGCATAGAAGGCCATCAGCAGGCTCTTGCCGGAGCCTTGGGTATGCCAGATCACCCCTGCCCTTCGGTCGCCGGTTGCCTGCGTTTTTACGCTGGGCAAACCATAATGCGCCGGATCTTCCTGCACACCCTGCCACTGGGCCGATGCGCGAACGGTAGACTCCACCGCCTTGTTCACCGCATGGAACTGGTGGTAGCCCGCGATGATCTTGACCAGCCCCGAACCCGTTTCGCCAAACACTGTGAAGTGACGGAGCAAATCGAGCAGGCGGCGATGCTCGAACACGCCTTCGATCAGTGTCGAAAGTTCCGGCGCGCCTTTCGGGGCAACGTCCGTTCCGTCGGTAGTTCGCCAGGGCATGAAACGCTCAAAGTTTGCCGAGAGTGAGCCCACCCGGGCTGCAATACCGTCCGACGTGACTAGCAGCGCGTTGGTGTTGAACAGCGCCGGAATCTGCTTCTTGTACGTCTGCAGTTGGTTGAAGGCACCCAGCAGATGCGCGCCTGCGCTGCCCGGCGCTTTCAGCTCGATCACCCCCAACGGCAAGCCGTTCACGAACATCACCACATCGGGGCGCCGTGTGTTCTGGCCGTTGATCACCACGAACTGGCTTACCACCAACCAATCGTTCCGCTCCGGTTTTTCGAAGTCGATGAGCGCGACCTTGCCCGCTGTCAGTGTGCCGTCGTTGGCGTAATACTCGACGTCCACGCCTTCCGTCATCAGCTTGTGGAGACGGTGGTTCTCTTCGAGCAGAGATGGCAGCTCGGACTGCGTCACCTTCCGAATTGCATCTTGGCACACCTGAGAAGGCAGATGCGGGTTCAAGCGCTCTACCGAATCCTCAAAGCGTTTCTTCAGCACCACCTCTGCATGGCTGTCACGCTCGGCGCGCTTTCCATCAGGGCCGATGTCCTCTTCACACGCTACCTGATAACCCAGGTCGCGCAACTGTGCCAGCAGCGCTTGCTCAACTGCGGCTTCGGACAGAAAGGCCATTATGGTTCTCCTTGATCTTCGACGGCTTTTGCGTCCGCCCCTTGCTCGTCATTACCGTCTGTCTGTCCACAACTAGAGGCAGCAGAGTTCCACCACGTGTTAACAGTAAGTCGTAAAGCCAACCACCACGCATAGATCGCATAGACCGATCTGCACCCATCCTCATCAAGCAGTCCATGCGCTAACTCATTGCGCAAGTTGGGGCCGAAAGGATCACAGAACAAGGATGTGAGTTCAAACACGAGGTCCTTGCCAAAAACCTGTGTGGCCTTCGGCAGCGCCAGCAAAGTGCTCATCCCGTTTTCATTCCGGATGCCGTCCTTGTAGTTGGTAGTTTCGGCACCTGCTTGCTTGAGATGCACCCTCACCATGTGTTCGATCTGAGGAACGAGCACATGCAGTGCCGTCACGAAATCGCGCTCATACCCAAAGAACAGTGCCCTACCAAATAAATCAGCCCGATCTTTTGGTACGATGGGAGAGTTCCTTGCCAGGATAATGAAATCAGCCTCCCGCAATCGATGTTCGAGAAGCAGCACTTCCAAGGCAGGCCAAGTGCAAGCTCGCACCCGAATATTGACCAAGCTTCTGTATTCACTGATCATGGCGCTTCTAACTACAACTTCATCATCTTCCGTCAGATCTTCACCAAAGCTCATCGCCGGTCGCTTGGCAATTACCCGACCATCACTACTCATCACAGTGGTAAAAAAAAGGTGCTGCAAGGGATACTGCCCCATTCTTCTCAGCACAGTTTCTCGAAGTTTTTCTTTATTTACTCCGGAACACAGATTTGAAAAAGCAATCAGCGCATCCTCTACCGATTTCCCAGAGACAGCCTTTCTGGCACTCTCGACGAGCTGAGATACATCGATATCTGGCGTTTGAATTACCCACATCTCTCCTGGAGCTCGCTCTCCAGAATCGTTCAGACGAGCACGCAGCCCTGCAATCCTTTCATCGACCCGATGCCTAGCGCGCTCCCTTTTGGGAACTGTTCGGAACGTCTGAATGGCATTTTCATAAAAGCTCGCTGCCACCATGTGGCTGGGGTTCTCTGATGCGGTTTGTGCAACAGCTTCTTTGACCCAGCCTTCGGCGACCGCCACCGTCATTTCTACCGCTTTAGCCCCGTCAGAAATAGCCCTGTACCATTCGGCAGCCGCATAAAAATACTCCCGCGCGCAGTGCAGATCACCTTCACCATCAAACTCTCGGGCCAACGCTTCTAGCTTCCTCGCCACATCGGCTCCGTGCGCTCGCCCCAACCCATTCGATTTGAGAAGGTCGGCCAACCACAGTCCGAGGAAACCCTCGTCTCGTTTGGCTGCGTCAAACGCAGTGACGATGGACGACTCCATCTTCTGCAACCGATCTCCAGCCCCGTCTTTGAGCATCCGCACAAGACTAATGGCACGCTGCCAGCAGTCACTGCCCCCTCGTATCCACGTATCTCGGTCTAACGGAAGGCTCCGATAGGCGTCGATGGCTTTCCTGGCGAACTCAATGTCGCGAGGCTTACGCTTCAACCATAGTAAGTCACTGAGCCGTGCCTTCAGCCAGTTGTCGTCAACCGCATCAACGATCTCGGTAAAGAACGCAATGTCGGTATCGGACAGATCATCCGGTATGACCGATCGACGATCATTAAAGACAGCAAAGGGTTTAAAGGGCTCGTTCGGGCTAGATGGCAAAAGCATCATGGAGCAGGCATCAGCGATCAACCATAAGACCTTGCCGTGTTCAGTCCTGCCTTGCTCAATGGCACTCCTTGCCGCTTCCGACAGTGCCTGCCACATCTCAGGATAGCCCTTGCCAGCGACCTGAGAAATCGCCTCTTTCCAACCTGAGGCATTGAAATCCTGAAGTGAAACTTTCAATTCCTTTGAATAGCGCTCGTGAGTCATGGCGTACCACTTTCGATTGGCTGAACTTTCACACGCAGCTCGCCAGAGACCAGCTTAGGTAGCAGGTTGTCACGCAGCTGGCTGATCGTTTCGGTAATCAAAGCATTGGCTTTAATGATCTTGAATGCTGGCGCAACCATACATGAGAAAGCATCCCATACCGCGTTATGCACGGGGGCCACAAGCTTGAAAGCAGCCACGGAGTCCGCTTGAACACGCTGCCGACCGGAGGTGCCAGTCATGCTCCGGATCGCCTGGTCCCGAAAAGCCACATCACGCGCTAGCAAGTACCCAAACTCCGGCGGTACGGGGGCTTTTGGACGCATCACGATGTATTCGGTGGACCCCCAGCCCAACTCGCCATCCGGCAAGCACTGGATAAAAGCTGTCTTACCGTTCTCCAAACACGGTGTAATTCGAGCTAGCAGCGTGTCTCCATTTCGAAAACGCATGCCACTGCCAAAAGGTCGAGATACATACGGTTCAGGCCAGCTCCCCGATGTCGGCAGTAAGGCCATCTCGATGTATGGAGCTTTTTCCCCCTTTCGCAACGGTTCAACCGGATTGAATTCGATGAGTTGGTTTGCTGGCAGGATCACCCACCCGTCCGGAATCTCGCCCAGCTCCGAGTCCACCAGCCTGTCGGGGAAAAGATCGTAGAGATGTGCCGGCAGGCCGGGAAGCGACTGACCGCGCCTCCAGCGGCCTTCCATCTTGGCGCGCACAGGTTCAAAGTCCACAAACCACGCCTTGAACAGGGCGCGGGCCATCGCCTCCAGCGTTTCGTTCTGCTTGCGGTTAAGCTCGATCTTGTCGTCCAGTGTGCCGAGAATGTGGGCGATGGCGCGTTGTTCTTTGAGGGAAGGCGTTGGAACCAGTAATGCCTCAAGCGCTGGAATACGAAGATTGCTTACCGTGGACCCAGTTCCCTCATTCCAAGAAATCTGATGCTTAACAGCCTCTGATTGAAGAGCATAAAGAACAAACCGGGGGATTGTCAGTGCAGGGTCTGGGCGAAGAAGCACTTGACGTTGGCCGAGACAGCATTCAAGGCCTTCCGGAATCATACACACGTCTCCCATTGGGGCTTCGCGTGTTATAACAATATCACCGGGCGACGGCTTAGCACGACGATTCCTCCCGATGAAGCTTGCTTCATCAGTAAACGACGGGTTAGATAAATCAAGCTTTCCATTTCTTATATTATGATTTCTAAGAACTACGTAACCCGTATCCTTCCAAATCGGTGTGCTGTGTGGACAGTCTGCAATCAGTGAACAAATAAATTTGAGCGGTTGTACGTCATTCATTCCCCACCCCCTCCAACTCCATTTCCAACGCCTCGATACTCGGCAACTTATCGCGCAGCGCCTGCGGCAGCTCATGGGAGAGCTGGTAGCTGGCGAGGCCCAGCGGTTTGTGGATATCTGACAAGGCGTATTCGGCCACCAGTCGGTCTTTGCTTTTGCACAGCAGCAATCCGATGGTGGGCGCGTCATGCTCACCTTTCATCTGAGCATCCACGGCTTTGCAGTAAAAGTTGAGCTTGCCGGCGAACTCCGGCTCGAAGTCCACGGTTTTCAGTTCCACCACCACATAACAATGCAGGCGAGCGTGGTAGAACAGCAGATCCAGAAAGAACTCGCGCTCCCCCACCTGCAGGGGTACTTGCCGGCCCATATAGGCAAAACCCGCGCCCAGCTCCAGCAGAAACTGGGTAATGTGCTCGGTCAGGGCTTTTTCCAGCTCGCGCTCCGTGTGCTCGGACGTGAGGCTGAGGAAGTCGAATACATAGGGATCTTTGAGCACCTGCGCGGCCAAGTCAGACTGCGGCGCAGGCAGGGTCTGAGCAAAGTTGTTGAGCGCCCGCCCTTCGCGCTGCCACAAGCCGCTTTCGATCTGATGAGTAAGCACGGCGCGGCTCCAGCCGTGGACCTGGGTTTGGTGCACGTAGTACAGGGCTTCGGCTTGGCTTGGGCACTTGCTGATGATGGCGAGGTTGTGCCCCCAGGGAATGGCGGTCAATTGGGCAACAAGCTGTTGCCCAATTTCGGCCTGGCTCCAGAAGGTAAACCACTGGCGGATGTATTTGAGGTTGCGCAGCGAGAAGCCCTTCATGTCCGGAAACTCCCGCATCAGGTCACGGCTGAGGTTCTCCAGAAACCCGCTGCCCCAGGCATGCTCAGTCTGACGGGCGACGATGTCGGCCCCCAACTCCCAGTAGAAGCACAACAGCTCGGTGTTGACCGCCACCGCCGCCTTGATCTGTACCTGACGAAAGCGGGATTTCAGCGTGCCCAACCATTGCCGGTATTCGGTACTTGCATGAGGAGGGATGTCAACCGCCATAGCCCAGCGCCTTCAGATTGGCTTCGATCAATGCATCCAGCCTCTGCCCTTCGGCACGCTGCTCCCTCCACAGAGCAGACAGGCGCTGCATCTTGGCCTCGAAGGGCTCCCCGTCGTCTTCCTGCTCAACGGCACCGACATATCGACCCGGCGTCAGCACATGGCTATGCTTGCGGATGTCGTCCAGCGAAGCAGACTTGCAGAAGCCCGGCACATCGGCATATTCACCCATGCCCGGCTCTCCGCGCCACGCATGGTAGGTATCCGCTATTTTCTGGATATCCTCATTGGTGAGTTCGCGCCGTGTGCGGTCCACCAGCACGCCCATCTTGCGTGCATCGATGAACAGCACCTGCCCGCGCCGGTCGCGCAGGCCACCTTTTTTCCCGTTTGCAGGGTTCTTGTTGCGCGCCAGAAACCACAGGCAGGCCGGAATCTGCGTGGAATAGAAGAGCTGCCCAGGCAGCGCCACCATGCAATCCACCACATCGGCCTCAAGCATGGCCTTGCGGATGTCGCCTTCACCGGACTGTGAGGAACTCATGCTGCCGTTGGCCAGCACCACACCCGCCGTGCCGTTGGGAGCAAGATGGTGGTAGATATGCTGCAGCCAGGCATAGTTGGCGTTACCGACAGGCGGAGCACCGAACTTCCAGCGCACGTCTTCACGCAAGCGGTCCCCGCCCCAGTCGGAGATGTTGAAGGGCGGGTTGGCAAGGATGTAGTCGGTCTTGAGGTCTCGCAGTTCGTCCTTGTGGAAGCTTCCCTCGTTGTTCCAGCGAATGTCGGAATCGATACCCCGGACAGCCAGATTCATCTTGGCCAGCCGCCAAGTGGTGTAGTTGGACTCTTGCCCGTAGATCGCAATGTCGCCAATGCGGCCGCCGTGCCCGGCCACGAACTTTTCCGACTGAACGAACATCCCGCCCGAGCCGCAGCACGGGTCATAGACCCGCCCTGAGTAAGGTTCGAGCATTTCGACCAGCACCTGAACCACCGAGCGTGGCGTATAGAACTCGCCACCTCGCTTGCCCTCCGCCCCGGCAAACTGGCCCAGAAAATACTCGTACACACGCCCGAGAACATCCTTGGAGCGCCCTTCTTCCTCGTTGAGCGCAATGCCGGAAATCAGGTCGATCAGCTCGCCCAGCATCACCTTGTTGAGCGCGGGACGTGCATAATCCTTGGGCAGCACACCCTTGAGGGACTCGTTGTCCTTCTCGATCGCGCGCATCGCATCATCGATCAAGGTGCCAATGGTGGGCTGCTTGGCGTTGGCCTGCAGGTGAGACCAGCGCGCCTCTTTCGGCACCCAGAACACGTTGTCAGCCAGATATTCGTCTTTATCCTCCGCGGCCAATGCATCTTCGGCCAGCAGTGCGTTGTACTTGGCCTCGAAGGCGTCCGAGATGTACTTCAGAAAAATGAGCCCAAGCGCAACGTGCTTGTAGTCGCTGGGCTCCATGTTGCCGCGCAGCTTGTCGGCAGCCTTGAAAAGCTCGGCCTCGAAGCCGAGGTTGCCACTGTTACCGTTCTTTGCTGAATCACCTCTGGCCATATTGTTTGTCGTTCCCTGGTTCCTGTCCTGTCCGGCAGCTACGAGCGCGGGTTGTCCCCTTTCGTGGTCGATGAAATCCTAAACACCCTACCCCCTCCACACAAGAGCCAGCCAGAAGGCAAAATCAGCGATGTGGCGGAGAAGCAGCAGCCGACCAGCCCCTAGTACACCCCCAGCCCTGCGCCCTTCCCCAGCACACCCTCCTCCAACCACCACAGATCAAGCACAATCGGGGCAGTCACTGGTTCCGATCTCTGCTTGCCCATGCGTTCGCCTGAATCCAAGCCGCTGCCCGGCCATCTGCCCGATGATGATCCCCGCCTGCTGGTGCTGAGCCGGGGGTCGGTGTGGGCGGGTTTTCGGCAGTTGGTGCCGATTTCGCTGTTC
>JBHADS010000332.1:0-4584 GCA_041855185.1 Lautropia sp.
GACAGCTTCTTTCTGCATGCCGAGCACAGTTGGGAAGATGGTGGAACGCTGAAAGGCATCCTCGAACGTGCACTGAACCGCCTGGAGCGCAGGGAGACGGAACCCGGCATGGCGCCTCCGGCCTGCGCCGCAGCCTCGGCAGCACCCGCATCGAGCCCTGTCAGGCGTGATGGCAGCGCGAACGCGCAGCCTGCCTCCGGCAAGGCCGTCCCCGGCGGGAGCGACCCGGGCGCACAGGCGCCAGCACCAGGGCCGGAAGCCCGCGCCTGGACACTGACTGAGGCCCAGAAACAGCGCTGGTCGCAGAGCTTCGATGCCTATGCCGCACGGGCCCGCTCGATGGGTCTGCAGAGCCGGCTCCTGCCGGTGGCCACCGAAGCCCTGCCGAGCACGATCAGTCAGGATGCGCTGATGCAGTTCCTGCTGCAATACGCGCAACTGGCCGTCTACGGCAGCGTGCGCAACACCTACGAGGCGGTGGATGTCAGCCATTTCCAGGCGGGTCGCACCGAATGCGTGCGCCCGGTCTCGGACGAGTCCGTGGCCTTCGTGCAAGGGCTGCGGCAGGGAAAGTCCGATCGTGCCCGCTTCGAGGCGGCGCTGGCCGAACACAAGGCCCGGATCAAGGACTGCAAGCAGGGGCTGGGACCCAATCGCCATCTGCTCGGCCTGTCACTGATGAGCAAGCGGCTTAAGCGGCCCTCCCCGGCTTTCTTCCTGGACGAGGGGTATCGGTGTTTCTGCACCGATTTCCTGTCGACCACGACGATCGGCGACGACAGCATCACCGGCAACATCGGCTTCGCACCGACCTCAGCCGACGGCCTGGGCATCCACTACGCGCCCACTCGGCAAGGCTGGTGGTACACGATCAGTCACCGAAGCAGCCAGCGGGCCGAGGTCGATGCCTTTCTGGATGCCCTGCAGGAGGGGGCAACGCGCCTGTACGACTGGCTGATGCAGCAGGAGCGCTGATTCCGGACCGTGCGCCGCGCCGGCCGATGCGCAGCACTCAGCGGCAGAGATGCAGGCGCACGCCCGGCCGGGTGTTGATGACGGAAGGATTGCTGGCGGCCACAGGCACCGGCTCGGCCACCACTGCCTGGGTGCGAGGAATGGCCCGGCGCACCGCTTCCAGATTCGGCAGCAGCGCCACCGTCCGATACGAGCCCGACAGCAGCAGATTCAGCTTGCGCAGCGGCGACAGCCGCTCGGCCCCCTCGCCCAGCGCCTGATCGAACTTGGCGCTCAGAGCCCGGAACGCCGGCATCGCCACCACCTGCAGCATCGCCTGGCGCAGCGACTGGTGATAGGCCACACACTCGTCGAACACCGGCGACTCCGGCAGCGGATAGAAACCGTAGCGCGGCATCAGCTCGCGCACTTCCCGATCGATCGTCGGCTGATCCGGTTCGAGCAGCGCCAGCACTTCGGACGCCACCGACTTCTCGACCTGGCCGGTCAGCTCGCTGATCTGCATCAGCACGTCGGGGTAGTTCCGCGCCGGCACACGACGGATGCCGTCGAGGATCAGGAACAGCTCGTCCCGACGCATCCGCAACTTGCCCCGCATGCCGACGTGGCGGCACAGGCGGCGCTGGAAGTCTGCATCGTTGACGATATCTGCCGTTGCGATGTTCTCCAACAGCCACAGATGATCGCGCGCGTCGACGACCACACGGCTCATCGTCTTGAAGACTGCAATGTCCAGGTCCCGGAGCAGACGCTCGGCAGCAACTTGAGTAATGGTGTATCTCGACATCGAGCAAACCTCGTTTCGATCGGTTAGCCCTGATGATCAGCCGTGGCGCCCAAAGCCTTTGGGCACCCTGGATACATGGACAATGCCTGCGGATCAGCGGCGAGCAGGCCGTTGCATAAAAATGGAAATGCGTGCGGGCTGCAACAACGCAGAATGGACCCGGATTTCTCGGTCCGTGGCCAAAACGAGGCCAAAACGCAAGACCCGCACACAAGGCCGACACCCGGGCCCGCTCCGCAGCCGCCCGATGACAAGCCCGCCCCCCAAGTCTGTCCGCAACTGCCCGACGACAAGCCCGGCCCCAAGTCTGTCCGCAACCGCCCAATGACCCATGCAACGAGGCCGGGGCCCCGACCCTTCCGGATCACAGGCTCCCGGCCTCTCCATGTCGCACTCGATGCGCGATCAGCTCTCGATCGTCTCGACCTCTTCCTCGCCCTCTTCCGGCTCGGCCGGCGGCGGCTCGAAGGACTCGTTGTAGTCGAGCCTGACCTCGCCGGCTTCGTCCAGATCGACCGTGACCCGGCCACCATGCTGCAGGCGGCCGAACAGCAGCTCATCGGCCAGCGCCTTGCGCACCGTGTCCTGAATCAGCCGCTGCATCGGCCGCGCGCCCATCAGCGGGTCGAAGCCGGTACGGGCCAGATACTTGCGGAAGGCATCGGTGAACAGCACCTCGACGCGCTTCTCGTGCAGCGTGTCCTCGAGCTGGATCAGGAACTTGTCGACCACCCGCAGGATGATCTCCTCGTCCAGCGGACGGAAGTTGATGATCGCATCCAGCCGGTTGCGGAACTCGGGCGAGAACAGACGCTTGATCTCGACCATCTCGTCGCCGGCCTGCCGGTTGTCGGAGAAGCCGATCGAACGCTTCTGCAGATCGGCCGCACCGGCGTTGGTGGTCATCACCAGCACCACGTTGCGGAAATCGGCCTTGCGCCCGTTGTTGTCGGTCAGGCTGCCGTGGTCCATCACCTGCAACAGGATGTTGAAGATGTCCGGATGGGCCTTCTCGATCTCGTCGAGCAGCAGCACTGCATGAGGCTTCTTGGTGATCGCCTCGGTCAGCAGCCCGCCCTGGTCGAAACCGACGTAGCCCGGGGGCGCGCCGATCAGCCGCGAAACGGCATGACGCTCCATGTACTCCGACATATCGAAGCGCACCAGCTCGATGCCCAGCGTGAACGCGAGCTGCCGCGCCACCTCGGTCTTGCCGACGCCGGTGGGGCCGGAGAACAGGAAGGAGCCGATCGGCTTCTCGGGCCGCGCCAGGCCGGAGCGCGCCATCTTGATGGCGGCCGCCAGCGCCTCGATCGCCGGGTCCTGACCGAAGACGACGTTCTTCAGATCGCGCTCCAGATACTGCAGCTTGCTGCGGTCATCGCTGGACACCGAGGTCGGCGGAATCCGGGCGATCTTGGAGACGATGGCCTCGATATCGGCCTTGCCGACGGTCTTCTTGGCCTGCTCGGCCGGCAGCACCCGTTGCGCCGCGCCCGCCTCGTCGATCACATCGATCGCCTTGTCGGGCAGATGGCGGTCGGTGATGTACTTGGCCGACAGTTCGGCCGCAGCCGTCAGCGCCGCACCGGTGTAGCGGATGCCGTGATGCTCCTCGAAGCGCGACTTCAGACCACGCAGGATCTGCACCGTCTGTTCGACGGTCGGCTCGTTGATGTCGATCTTCTGGAAGCGCCGCGACAGCGCATGGTCCTTCTCGAAGATACCCCGGTACTCGGTGAAGGTGGTGGCACCGATGCACTTGAGTTCACCCGAGGACAGCGCCGGCTTCAGCAGGTTCGAGGCATCCAGCGTGCCGCCCGAGGCCGAACCGGCACCGATCAGCGTGTGGATCTCGTCGATGAACAGAATGGCATGGCGGTCGGCGCGCAGCTGCTTCAGCACCGCCTTCAGACGCTGCTCGAAGTCGCCGCGATATTTGGTGCCCGCCAGCAGCGCGCCCATGTCCAGCGAATAGACCGTGGCTTCCTTCAGCACCTCGGGGGCTTCGCCCTGGACGATGCGCCAGGCCAGACCCTCGGCAATCGCCGTCTTGCCGACCCCTGCCTCGCCGACCAGCAGTGGGTTGTTCTTGCGCCGGCGCACCAGCACCTGGATTACCCGCTCCAGCTCGGAATCACGGCCGATCAGCGGATCGATCCGCCCTTCCTTGGCAGCAGCGTTCAGGTTGGTGGTGTATTGCTCCAGCGCACCCTGCTGCCCCGCGCCCTGCTCGCCCTCGGTCTCGGTGCCGTCTTCCTTGACGGTTTCCTTGGGCTGCGGCGCCTTGGCGATGCCGTGCGAAATGTAGTTGACCACGTCCAGCCGGGTGATGCCCTGCTGGTGCAGATAGTAGACGGCGTGCGAGTCCTTCTCGCCGAAGATGGCGACCAGCACGTTGGCGCCGGTCACTTCCTTCTTGCCGTTGGACGTGGACTGCACGTGCATGATGGCGCGCTGGATCACCCGCTGAAAGCCCAGCGTCGGCTGGGTGTCGATTTCCTCGGTGCCCGGCACGACCGGCGTGTTTTCCTTGATGAACCCCGTCAGGCTCTTGCGCAGCTCGTCGATGTTGGCGACGCAGGCGCGCAGCACCTCGGCTGCCGACGGATTGTCCAGCAGCGAGAGCAACAGGTGCTCGACCGTGATGAACTCGTGTCGTTGCTGCCTGGCTTCCACGAAAGCCATGTGCAGGCTGACTTCCAACTCTTGAGCAATCATGCTTCCTCCATCACGCACTGAAGCGGATGCTGATGCTGACGGGCAAATCCACTGACCTGTTCCACCTTCGTCAACGCAATATCGCGTGAAAAAAGACCACA
>JBHADS010000333.1:0-6034 GCA_041855185.1 Lautropia sp.
GGCGCAGGAAACGCTCTCAGTGGGCGCCACACCGGTTCCTCATGCCGAGCTGCTGGAGTACATCAAGCCGGCGCTGAAGAAAGAAGGCGTCGAGCTGCAGGTGCGTGTATTCAACGACTACGTGCAGCCGATCCAGGCCACGGTCGACAAGCAGTTGGATGCCAACTTCTTCCTCCACCGCCCGTACCTCGACTCCTTCAACAAGGAGCACAAGACCAACATCGTGCCGGTGCCCAACGCCGAAGTGCACGTCGAGCCTTTCGGCATGTATTCCCGCAAGGTGAAGGCGCTGGACGAGATCAAGGAAGGCGCCACTGTGGTGATCCCGAACGACCCGTCCAATGGCGGTCGCGCGCTGCTGCTGCTCGAAAAAGCCGGTCTGATCAAGCTGAAAGACCCGGGCAACCTGCTCGCCACCTCGCGTGATCTGGCGGCCAACCCCAAGAAGCTGAAGTTCCGCGAGCTGGACGCCGCCTTCCTGCCACGTGCGCTGGATGATGCCGATCTGGCCCTGATCAACACCAACTACGCGCTGGCTGCCGGTCTGATGCCGACCCGTGACGCGCTGGTGCTGGAAGGCGCCGATTCCCCCTACGTCAACATCGTGACTGCCCGCCCGGACAATGCCGAGTCAGCCGCCATCGCCAAGCTGATGAAGGCGCTGCGCTCGGATGAGGTCAAGCAGTTCATCGAGAAGAAGTACAACGGCGCCATCGTGCCGGCGTTCTGATCGATGCCGGCGCCCCGGTTCTGCCTCCGCAATGCTTGGGCAGAACCGATGGACCGGCGCCGGCACTCATTTCCTGTCTTTCTCTTTCCTGTTCTTGCGCTTCTCGGCTGATGCGTCCGCCGTGTCCTTGCGGGGCGGCTTGGCTTCCACCTTGACGACGACGGTCTGCGCCAATCCGCGCAACAGGAAACGGCCCTCGGCATGAACCTTCTGCTGCAGAGCCTGCGCGCAATCCAGCGCGACTGCCTGCGTCAGTGCCTCCACACTGTGCGCCATCGGATGCCCGGTCGAGGCCCGGATATAGGCCGACAATGAGGCCGCGTCCAGGAAAGCCGCCTTGCCCTTGTAATGGACGACGATCGTCGAGCCCGGCAGCGGGTTCTGGGTGCTGGGGCACAGCTCGGGCAGCTCCAGCACATGGGCCTGGTGGGTGTCCAGGGCCGGGTTCGGATTCGGGATGCAGCCGATGGGCGCCTTGTTCCACGGCGAGACGAAGGCCGAGGGGCGTCCCGATGAGTCCGTGTGTGCGGCGGCCCGGTGCTTGTGGCGCGTCCTGTGCGCTTCGGCGTGCTTGTCCTTGCCGGCTTTTCCTGCCTTGTTCTTGTCGCCCTTGTCGTGCTTGCTCTTGGCATCCTCCTTGTCGGACCGGATCGACGCCTGACCATCGAGCAGAGCCTTGGGGGCGGCCAGCGACATGGGCAAGGCGGGCGCGATCGGTGCAGGGGAGCCATCCGGCCGGATGCCGACCGATTCGCTCAGTGCGGCGGCCAGCACCGCTGCAACGAGTGGTGGCGGTTCCGCGCCTCCCAGCTCGGTCAGACCACTGCTTGTGCTGGCCGGGATGCTTGCCGGGTTCTGGGCCGGTGCCGGAGCGGCCGATGGGCCGGTCGACGTCGCTTCGCCTGTCTTGTCGACAGTCTGGCCGGAGCTGTCTTTCATTGGAGATGTCCTGGGGGCAGAGGCTTTGGAGCGCTTGGTGGCAGTACGGCTGGTGCTCATGGTCTTCGGTCTCATCAGGCGGCAGGAAGAGGAGGCATCGTTGCCGGCCTCCGGGGCTGCCGCTGACAACGGCAGCTCGCACGGCACGACGGCGGTCAGCGGTGCTCTGGTGACATCAGCATAAATGATCTTTTCTTGCCGAGCGGAGCATGGGGTTTAGCACCTGTCCTGAACGTGTTCGTCCTGTGCTGATCACCCCACCGGAGGCTGAGACTCGGCCGCGTGCCATCGAGGCGGCTGGCCCGCCCCCGTAGACTTCCCCGTCAACCCTTGAGCTTGGGGTCGGACCCTGGCTCCCGGCTACAACCATCCCACCTTGCGGAAGCGGCGGAACAGCAGCAGGGCCACGCCGACCATCAGCAGCAGGGCGGCCGGGTAGCCCCAGTGCCACTTCAGCTCGGGCATGAATTCAAAATTCATGCCCCAGATGCCGGCGAAGGTGGTCATCATGGCGAAGATGGCGGCCCAGGCGGCCAGCTTCTTGCTCACCTCGCTCTGCTCGAGGCTGATCAGCGACAGGTTGACCTGCGTCGCCATCGAGATGTTGTCGCGCAGCGCCTCCAGCGACAGCATGATCCGGTGCAGATGGTCGTGTACGTCGCGGAAATAGTCCTTCAGCTTGCTTCCCAATGCCGGGGCGGCCCGCCCGCCATAGAGTCGGAACAGGGCTTCGTCCATCGAGGGCGGCAGTGAGTGACGCAATTCGGCCACATCCTGCTTCAGCTCGTGCAGGGTCAGCATCGTCTTGCGGGACGGCACTTCCTGGAACAACTGCGACTCCACCGCTTCCAGACGCAGCTCCAGCTCATCAATGATCGGAAAATAGCGGTCGACGACGGCATCGGTCAGGGCGTACAGCACGAAGGCGGGGCCGAGACGCAGCAGATCGCTTTCGCCTTCGGCCCGTGCCCGGACATCAGCGAAACCTTTCTTTACGTTGTTGCGGATCGACAGCACGAAGCGCTCGTGCGTAAATATGAACAGATCACCGTACTCGATCGCGTTCTCGTGGCGTTCGGCCACCTTCAGCGAGACGAACAGCAGCTGGTCGTATTCTTCGACCTTGGGGCGCTGGCCGCCGTGCAGCGTGTCTTCGACCGCCAGCTCGGGCAGATCCAGAATGCGCTGCATCTGCAGAATCTGTTCCGGTTCTGGGTCTTTCAACGAAACCCAGATGAACGTGCCGGGTGAGGCCAGGGCGGTGGGAATCTGCTCGGCAGAGATGTCGGCCTCGCGTTTGCCCTCGCGGTAGACGGCGCAATTGATCAGCATGATGGTCGGTTGGTCTTGAGGAATCCCCTGAGCCGGATGAGAACGGGAGGCGGAATGATTCATATTAAAATGTCTTATCATCCCTACTCAGTTTCCGGCATACCCCGGAGTATAGGAGCTAGGTTTCCGGCATGAAATCTGTAATTCGATCCCGTTGGCTGCCCCTGCTGGCAACCGCTTTTCTGTTGACTGGCTGTGACATGGTTCTGCTGAATCCGTCCGGATACATCGCCCTGCAACAGCGGGATCTGATCTACGTCTCCACTGGGCTGATGCTGCTGATCATCGTCCCGGTCATCTTCCTGACCCTGCTGTTCGCCTGGCGCTATCGTGCCGGCAACGTCACGGCCCGCTACGAGCCCGACTGGCATCACTCCACCAAGATCGAGGTGGTGGTCTGGACGATCCCGATCATCATCATCCTCATCCTGGGCACGATCACCTGGATCACCACCCACAAGCTCGACCCCTTCCGTCCTCTCGAGGAGATCGAGGCCGGGCGTCCGGTACCGGCCGGTGTCGAGCCGCTCGAGATCGAAGTGGTGGCGATGGACTGGAAGTGGCTGTTCATCTATCCGAAAGAGGGCATTGCGCTGGTCAACGAGGCTGCTGCCCCGGTCGATCGTCCGGTCCGTTTCAAGATCACGTCCACCTCGGTGATGAACTCCTTCTTCATTCCGGCGATGGCGGGCATGATCTATGCCATGCCGGGCATGGAAAGTCAGCTCAATGCCGTCATCAACAAGGCCGGCACCTATGATGGCCTGTCGGCCAACTACAGCGGCGAAGGCTTCTCGCACATGCGCTTCAAGTTCCACGGCATGGCCGAGCAGGACTTCGACGCCTGGGTGGAGAGCGTGCGCGCCGGTGATTCCGCGCTGTCGCGCGAGCGCTATCTCGAATTGGCACGGCCCAGCGAGAAAGTACCGGCCATGCGCTTCGCCAGCGTCGATCCCGAGCTGTTCAACCGCATCCGTCATCGTTGCGTCGAGCCTGACCGCATGTGCTCCGACATGATCATGGCGATCGACAAGCAGGGCGGCCTGGGCATTCTGGGTGTTGCCGGCGTCGTCAACGAGGCCGTGAACCAGCCGGCGCACCGGGGCGAGCGCCAGCTGTATCGCTCCTACGTGTCGGAGTCGCTGTGCGCACCGATGGTGTCGTCCTTCAGTGCCGACACCGCCGCTGCGCCGGCTCAGGTCTCCAAGCCGGCGGGCGCACCGTCGTCGACCCTGCAGTAATCTCCAGCCGGTGCCTCCCGTCGTGGGGACGCCGGCTTCGTTTTCACGCCATTCGTTCCTCAACGAATCCTGAATGCAGCCAGGCGTTCAGGCAACCACCGTAGACATCACGATGTTCGACCTATCCGATCCCGCCAAGCTGATTTTCGGGCGCCTGTCCTGGGAGGCCATTCCGACACACGAACCGATTCTGATCGTGACTTTCATTGCGGTCATGCTCGGCGGTCTGGCGTTGCTCGGTGCCATCACCTACTTCAAGGCGTGGGGGCCCTTGTGGCGGAACTGGATCACCAGTATCGATCACAAGAAGATCGGCATCATGTACATCATCCTGGCCATCATCATGCTGCTGCGCGGCTTCGCCGATGCCCTGATGATGCGTCTGCAGCAGGCAATGGCCTTCGGCGGTTCCGAGGGCTATCTGCCGCCGCATCACTACGACCAGATCTTCACCGCGCACGGCGTGATCATGATCTTCTTCGTGGCGATGCCGCTGGTCACGGGTTTCATGAACTACGTCGTGCCGCTGCAGATCGGTGCGCGTGACGTGGCCTTCCCCTTCCTGAACAACTTCAGTTTCTGGATGACCGCCTTCGGTGCCGTGCTGGTGATGATCTCGCTGTTCGTCGGCGAGTTCTCCACGGCGGGCTGGCTGGCCTATCCGCCCCTGTCGGGCATCGAGTTCAGTCCCAGTGTGGGGATGGACTACTACATATGGGCGCTGCAGGTGGCCGGGGTCGGAACCCTGCTGTCCGGCGTCAACCTGATCGTCACCATCGTCAAGATGCGTGCGCCCGGCATGGACATGATGAAGATGCCGGTGTTCACCTGGACGGCATTCTGCGCCAACGTGCTGATCGTGCTGATCTTCCCCGTGCTGACCGCCACGCTCGGCCTGCTGTCGCTCGACCGCTATGTCGGCACCAACTTCTTCACCAATGATCTTGGCGGCAACGCCATGATGTATGTGAACCTGATCTGGATCTGGGGCCACCCCGAGGTCTACATCCTGATCCTGCCGGCCTTCGGCATCTTCTCCGAAGTCGTCGCCACCTTCTGCGGAAAGCGCCTGTTCGGCTACACCTCGATGGTCTACGCCACGAGCTGCATCATGGTGCTGTCCTACCTGGTCTGGCTGCACCACTTCTTCACGATGGGTTCGGGGGCCAGCGTCAACACCTTCTTCGGCATCGCCACGATGATCATCTCGATCCCGACGGGTGCGAAGATCTTCAACTGGCTGTTCACGATGTACCGCGGGCGCATCCGCTTCGAGGTGCCGATGTACTGGACGGTCGGTTTCATGGTCACCTTCGTCATCGGCGGCATGACCGGCGTGATGCTGGCCATCCCGGCGGCCGACTTCGTGCTGCACAACAGCCTGTTCCTGATCGCCCACTTCCACAATGTCATCATCGGTGGCGTGGTGTTCGGCATGCTGGCGGGCATCGCCTACTGGTTCCCGAAAGCCTTCGGCTACAAGCTCGATCCCTTCTGGGGCAAGTGCTCGTTCTGGTTCTGGCTGGTCGGCTTCTACGTCGCCTTCATGCCGATCTATGTGCTCGGCTTCATGGGAATCACCCGCCGGGTCAGCCAGTTCGATGATCCCTCGCTGCAGATCTGGTTCCAGATTGCCGCTGTGGGCGCCTTCCTGATCCTGCTGGGCATCCTGTCCTTCATCATCCAGCTGGTGGTCAGCTTCATCCGCCGCGATTCGCTGCGTGACGAGACCGGCGACCCCTGGAACGGCCGCACGCTGGAGTGGTCGACTTCCTCGCCCCCGCCCGACTAC
>JBHADS010000334.1:0-11847 GCA_041855185.1 Lautropia sp.
GCACTCGGCACTCGGCACTCGGCACTCGGCACTCGGCACTCGGCACTCGGCACTCGGCCCTCGGCCCCCGCCAGTCGGTGTTCGCCCGATACCAGCCCGCCGGGAAAGCCCCACAGGAGGTGCAGCACTGCGTTGCCAACCCCTTGAATCCATCCAGGATTCAGCGGATCTGGCGCCTTGCTCTGCACGCTCTGCGGGGCTTTCGTGGGGACGAATAAGTTCATAACACGCTCCAGCAGGCTGTTGAAATACCATGCCAGCCAGCGGATTCTGACGGGTTTGCGTCCCGTAAACGATTGATTTGCTGGTGTTGACATGCTTCGTGGCATGCGTCTGGAGCAGTATATCAACAGCCTGCTAGAACGGCAGAAGCTTGTCGTCCGTCCGCTGCGCCCCCTGTCGAAGCGTTGTTCTGATGCTGAGTTTTCTGGTCCAACCCCTGCTTGGAGCATGCATCGATGGCATGCGCCCGATGGGAGGCGGAGCGATATCGACGGAGCAGGGCCATGACGCAGATGTATCGGTGAGTCTCCAGATGTTTGGCCGCTGGGGTGAATGTGCGCCTCTATTGCCATCTGTAAGACCATGTGCACCGAAACAGGGGCCATGTTGTCGAAATTTGATTGGCTGTCATCCGCCTGTCATGAGGAGCGGCGCAGGCAGTCCTAGAGTGCGTCCTTTGCCGGGCAGCACTTTGTCCATGATCGATTTTCTGTGCGGATTCCTTGTTTTCTGATCCTTTGTTCGCTGATTGTTGGCCTATGTCCTTTTCCAAGATTCCTTGCTCTCGAGTTGCCCTGTCTTCCCATGCGCTGGCAGCCGGGCGCTCCGGCTGTTCCGTGAACGCATCGCTGACGGCCCGTCCAGGGGCAGAGCGGGCGCCCCGTTCCCTTTTCCATGCCTCGTGGGCATGCCGGCGTTCGTTGAGCGTGCTGCTGCTGGGGAGCGTGCTGGCAGGATGCGCGCTCGATGGTGCTGGGCCGCAGGGTAGGCAAGCGACAGCGTTCTCGGAATCGCCCGAGGCAGGTGGCGGTGCACAGGCAAGCAGCAGAAGCAGGCCGGTCCGCAATGTGATCGTGATGATCAACGATGGTGCCGGTTGGGGAACCTGGGACGCTGCCGCCTATTGGCAGTATGGCGGGCGTGAAGGTGCTCCCTATGCCGATTTCCCGATCAAGTACGGTATGACGACCTACCCGCTGAACAACGAGGATGAGCCGACCGGCGACGACGAATCGCTGGTGGGCTATGACCGGAACAAAGCCTGGGATATCGAGCCCGACAAGCGGGTCAAGGGGTTGCCGTTCAAAGGCTATGAATATCTGGACGATGATGCCACCGACAGCGCGGCCGCCGCCACGGCTCTGGCCTCCGGTATCAAGAGCTACAACAATGCCGTCAACGTCGACAACCGGGGCCGGAAGCTGCCCTTCGTGACCCTTACCGCCAAGGAGCAGGGCAAGGCGACCGGGGTCGTGACCTCGGTGCCCTTCTCGCACGCGACGCCGGCCGCCTTCGGCGCGCAGAACCGCTCGCGCAAGAACTATCAGGCGATCGCCCATCAGATGCTGCACGATGGGCACCTGGATCTGATCATGGGCATGGGGGCACCGGGCTACAACGTCAACGGAACCCCCTGCGAAAGTCGGGCCGTACACGAATCCAGCAAGGGATGTGATTTGCCGCATGAATATCTGTCAGCTGATGATTGGAAGATGCTGAGCAGCGGCAGACTGGTGGCGCGGGGACAGCAGAGACCCTGGCAACTCATCCGTGACAGGGCGGCGTTCGAGGCGCTGGCCGACGGCAGGGATGTGCATGAAGGGCCGCTGATCGGACTTCCAGAAGGAGCAGGCAACGGCACGCTGCAGCAGGGGCGCGAGTCGCGCGTCACCGGGGCGGATCGGAACAATCCTTCCGGGGAGGCATTCGTCGGCAGTGTGCCGACCCTGGCGACGATGACGCGTGGCGCTCTGCGCCATCTGGCTGCAGATCGAGACGGCCTGTTCCTGATGGTGGAAGGCGGCGCGACCGACTGGGCTGCCCATACCAGCGACGCCTGCAGCGAAGACAATCAATGGAACAAGACCTACAACCCGAACTGCACCGGCATCCAGCTGGGCCGGCTGATCGAAGAGGCCCAGGCATTCAATCATGCCGTCGATGTGGTCGTGGATTGGGTCGAGAAGCACAGCAACTGGGAGGAAACGCTACTGATCGTTACCTCCGATCATGACAACAGCATGCCCCTGGGGCCGGATGCGCAGACGGTTCCGTTCCAGCCGGTGGTCAACAACGGCAGGGGGAAAATGCCCGGATTCAGCCTTCGTCCTACCGGCGATCACAGCAATGCGCTGGTGCCGCTGTGGGCCAAGGGTGCGGGATCGGAAGGCTTCGAGCGGCGGGTGCGGGGGCAGGACCCGCACTACGCCCGGCATGTTGGTCTGAATGATGGGCGCTATGTGGACAACACCGATGTCCATGCCGTGGTGAAGGCTGCGCTGCTGGGGCGGCGGGTCGAGGCCGTGCGCTTCGGCGCGCATTGAGGCTGGACAAGAACGCAGAACAGGCTGCGTCGAACGCTGTGCGGAGCCTGGCTGTCCGGCGTGCTGTCAGCCCTGGTCAGTGCCGCTGGCGGTGACACAGCAGTACAGCGCTCAGTCGTGCACCCGGCGGCGGATTCACTTTACCCGGCGGCCATTCACTGCACCGGGACGGTGCTGCCGGCCTGGAAGGATTCGTGGTAGTGCACCATGCCGACCGGAAAGGTGTGGCCGAAGGTCATCGCCAGAAAATACTCGGGCGGGACCCCGGCCAGCAGCAGGCGGGGAATCGCCCGAAAGCCGAAGCGCTCGTAATAAGCCGGCTCGCCCAGCAGCACGCATCCCGCCGCGTGGTGTGCGTGCAGCGCCTCGATGGCACTGCGGATGAGCTGGGTGCCGATGCCCTGGCGCTGTCGCTCCGGCAGCACCGATACAGGACCCAACCCGTACCAGCCAGGGGCGAAGGACGGCTCCGCGTCATGGCCGTCCGCGCAATTGTGGCCCAGTGCGATCCGGATCGGGGACAGCGCGATATGTCCGACGATGAGCTGGGCGTCGCAGGCGACCAGCGACAGCGTCAATTGCCCGGCCTCCCGCAGCGAGTCGATGATCAGGTGCTCGGTCCCGCTGGAATGGGGCACAGTGCTGAAGGCGGCCTGTGTGAGTTGGGCGATGGCCGGAATGTCGGCCGGCGTTTCAGGGCGGATTTCGATCGTCATGGTGCACGGCTCCGATGGGGTGAAGAGAAGCAGGAACGGCGCTGTCGGGCTATGCGCAGATGCCCGCCGCAAGCCTGGGGCCGTGCACGCCGCCGGCATCAGGGCTGTTTCCGAGCCTGCCCGACGGATATCCCCATGCTTTGAACACGGTGGCGCGCAGAATGCCCTGCGAGGTGTCTTGGGGCCATACCGTGCGTCACGCTGCGGATATTGTGACAGAGTGTAGAGCGGCGCGTGCAAGCGCCGTCCGTGTGTGGGGGCATCCTGTGGCTTCGTGGCAAATAGAGCCGTAGCCGGGCGTGGGTTGCCTGCTCCCTGGTTTGGGTACGGGGAAAGGACTGGTTGGCGCGTGGCCTGCGCTGAGCGCCCGCCAACGTGTGCGGGCCGCAACATCCGTCGATCGCTCCTTCGGGCATGGCCCTCCACCCAGCGGCTTCTGCGCCGCCCCGGTATTCAGCCCGCCGGAATCTGCTGGTGTTTGATGCGCAGGGCGATCAGCGCCAGCAGCGCAAAGGCGGCACCGCTCAGGAACGTGGCATGGGCACCCAGCCGATCCCACAGCAGCCCGGCCAGCACGCTGGCGACCAGCATCGCCATGCCCGTCACCAGGTTGAAGAAGCCGAAGGCGGTGCCGCGCAGATCGGCGGGGGCGGTTGCCGCCACCATCGTTGCCAGCAGTCCCTGAGTCATGCCCAGGTGTGCGCCCCACAGTGCCACGCCAGCCAGCACCGTGCTCCAATGGGCATTCAGCGCCAGCACCAGATCGGCCGCCACCAGCAGCACCAGGCCCAGGGCGAGCAGCCGCCGATGGTCCATCCGGTCGGCCAGCTTGCCGAGCGGGTAGGCCGAGAGCGAGTAGACCAGATTCATCGCCACCATCACCAGCGGCACCAGCGCCAGCGCAATGCCGCTCTGCTCGGCGCGCAGCACCAGAAAAGCCTCGCTGAAGCGCGCCAGGGTGAACACCGCGCCGATGCCCACCACCCACCAGTAAGCCGGGCTCAGGCGCCGCAGGTTGTCACGTCGGATCGGATTGCGGCGCCGGGCTGCCACCGGCTGACGTGGTTCACGGATGCCGACCACCAGCAGCGCCACCGCCAGCAGACCAGGGATGACCGCCACCCAGAACACCGCCCGGAAATCATCGGCCCACAGCAGCATCAGCCCCACCGCGAACAGTGGGCCGAGAAAGGCGCCCACTGTGTCCAGTGCCTGGCGCAGGCCGTAGGCAGCGCCCCGCATCTCGGGCGGCGTGATGTCGGCCACCAGCGCATCCCTCGGTGCGCCGCGAATCCCCTTGCCGACGCGATCGAGCAGACGGGCCGTGAGCACCGGCTCCACACTCTGAGCGATGGCAAACAGAGGCTTGGTGAGCGCACCCAGGCCGTAGCCAAGCACCGCCAGCCCCTTGCGCCGGCCCAGATAATCGCTGAGCACCCCCGAGAACACCTTGACGATCAGCGCCGTCGATTCGGCCAGCCCTTCGAGAATGCCGACCACCAGCGCGCTGGCACCCAGCGCCGTCACCATGAATAGCGGCAGCAGGCTGTGGATCATCTCCGAAGAAATGTCCATCAGCATGCTGACACCGCCCAGCACCCAGATGCCGGCGGGCAGCTTGCCCGGCCGGATTGTTACGTTCTTCATTGTCGCGGTGCCCGAAAGGGCCGGGCAGCAGGGCTCGCCAAAAGAATCCGATTATGCGCCCTGGTGCAGCATGGCGTCCCGGCTCAGTCGGCGCATGGGGACGGGGAGCGCTTCATGCGTCCGTCGTCGTCAGCGTCCGGGAGAATGGCACCGCGGGCGACGCCGGCAGCGGCGAAGAGGGGGGCGTGCCGGCTGCGGGTGGGGCGGGCAGTCAGGGCGTGCAGCAGGGCCGGCATCCCGCAAAAGCAGGGCTGGCATGATCCAGGCTTCAGACGGCGAACTGCCGGTACAGCGCCGCTGCCACCATCCCGGCCGTGATGGCGGGCAGCGGGCGCTTGAACAACAGCACCAGCACCGCGGTGGTGCCCAGCGCCAACCGGGCACCCCCGTCGCCTTCCAGCGCCAGCGGCGCCAGCAGCGCCACCAGCACCGAGCCGGACATCGCCGTGATGAACTGCCGGACCCGGTAGCTGATCGGCACGAAGGACATGATGAACACCCCGCCCCAGCGGGTGATCAGCGTCACCACCGCCATCACCAGCAGCACGAGCAGGATTCCGCCCCAGCTCAGCGTTTCAAGGTGCATGGCGACCCCCGTTTGCGACGAGGCCCAACGCCTCAGCGCACAGGGCGCCCCGGGGGATGGCATCGTTGTCGTGCTGCGCTTCGATGTGCACGGCGCTTCTGGTGTCGACCCTGCCCGGCACCTCGACGCACAGGCGTCTGCCGATCCTGCCCGATGCCTCAGTGCGCATGACGGTCTCCGGTCCAGATGGCGCCCAGCAGACCGCCGGCCAGCGCGCCGATCACCACATGGCTGTTGTTGCCCACGTAGCGGTAGGCCAGCAGCGACACACAGGCGGCCACCGCCCAGATGACGAACATCCGCCCGTTCTTCGGTCCGCCCACCACCATCGCCAACAGAAAACAGCCCATCACCATGTCCAGCCCATAGCGGCTCGGATCGGCAATGGCACCGCCGAAATAGACACCGAGCGCCGTGCCCAGAATCCAGAACACCCAGATCGCCAGCCCGCCGCCCAGCAGCAGACCGAAACCCGGCTGCCCCTGCTCGAAAGCGCGCAGACTCATCGCCCAGTTCGCATCCGAAGCCAGCGCCATCACCCCATAGCGGCTGCCCGGCGGCAGATGACGCAGCCACGGATAGAGCGTCGCCCCCATCAGCAGGTGACGGGCATTGATCGCAAACACCGTCGCCGCCAGCGTGAACAGCGGTATCCGCACACCCCATAGATCGAGCGCGGCGAACTGCGACGCCCCCGCCGTCACCAGCGTGCTCATCAGAATACTGGTGGAAGCGTCCAGCCCGGTCTGCACCGCCGCCAGCCCGAAGGCCGCCCCGAACACCATCACGAACAGCGAAATCGGCACCAACTGCCGAAAACCCGCCCACACCGACGCCCGGCTCAGCACCAGCAGGTGGGGATCATCATCGGGCAGATGGCCGGGCAGCGGCTTGGATTCAGGCGAATGCATGGGCAAGCAGAGATCGGAACCAGTGACTGCCCCGATTGTGCTTGATCTGTGGCGGTTGGTGGAGTGTGTGGGGGCGAATGGGGCGGGGGGCTTTCTGGAGCGGCTGAGCCAGGACTGGCGACAGGAGTTTCCCGGTGTGCAGGGCTGCTCCGGGTGCAGTCTTGAGCGTATCCGGCGGTGGTTGGGTTTCTGGAGCCAGGCCAGGCCGAAATTGGGCAACAGCTTGTCGCCCAATTTTGATAGCCCGCATCTGGTCAGGAATCTCAGCCTGTGTCTGCAGCTCGGGAGTGTCGCGGGATTACTCTGCGACGATGGTCCGCGCTGGCACAAGCTGTTCAAGCTGCTCCGTTACCACGTGGCCGACGTGCTTGAGTTCGAGCGTCGAGGAGCCCAGCACTGGACCGCGATCCTGGCAGACAACGAGCGCGTGCCGAACATCGTCAATCTCCCTCCCGTGGAAACGCCATTGCCTGGCGACGCCGACGCCGGCTCCGCCTCCTCCTTTCTGACCGGCAAGGAAGCGCTCGAAGCAACGGGGCGGCCGGCGTTCTGGCTCACCGACGCGAGGACACGCACCGCCGGCCGTATTTCTGCCCAGAGTGTTTTCAACCCCAAGCCTCTGACTACTGCTGAACGACTTGACGGGGAAGTCTACGGTGCGACAGGCTACCCCCGACCTATGCCTCACGCGCAGACCTGCACAAACGACACCCGGTTGCCGTCCGGGTCGTGCGTGTCGCAGACTTGGACAAAGCCGTAGTCGACGATTTCTCCGGTTTCCACGCCGGCTGCTTGCAGTGCGTCGCGGCAGTGCGCCACATCGTCCACCCCGATGGCGACGGCCGACTGTCCGGCTTTTTCTGGTGCGCTGTTGTCCAGTTGCAGCCAGGCGGCCGGCATCAGCTGCCACTCGGCCATACCGTCCATCGGCACTTCATCGGGCTGGCCCAGCCAGCGCTGGTACCAGGCCAGTGCCCGTTCGTAATCGCTGATGTGGACGACGGAAATCAGGCTGGTGGTTTTGAACAAGGACATGGCGGCACTCCTCCTTCAATCGGCAATGTTTTCGGCATTCACCATCCACGGTGTGCCGAAGCGGTCGGTCACTACGCCAAAGCCCTTGGCCCAGAAGGTTTTGGCAAAGGGCACTTTCACCTGCCCGCCGTCGGTCAGCGCGTTGAAGATGCGTTCGCCTTCAGCCGCGCTGTCCACGTTGATGGAGATCTGAAAACCCTGCGGCGGCTGGAAGCCTTCATCGCCGCAAAAAGCGGGCAGGGTGTCGGAAGCGTACAGCAGGGGCTGGCCGTTGACAACGAGCGTGCTGTGCATCACTTTGGCTTTGTCGGCGTCGGACAGCGGCGGCGCGTCGCCTTGAGGCGGCATCTGCGCGAAGGTCATGGTGTGCGCTTGCCCGCCCAGCAGCTGGGCGTAGAAGGCCATGGCCTCGGCGCAGTTGCCGTTGAAGCTGAGGTAGGGGATGAGGGTCATGGGGTGCCTCCTGTTGGCTGAATGGAGGGCTGATCTTGCCACAACGTGTGGTGCGGCATGTGTCATGGATTGTGTGGCCGTTTGCAGACTTCCGCAGGATGGCCCAGGAAAGCAGGGGCTGACCTGATCAACGCCAGGGCTGCCCGACCAACGCGTGGGCCACGATCAGCTCTGGGGGCTCGCCAACGCGGGGCCAGCACGATCAACGCGGGGGGCCGAGCAACGCAAGGGGCCGCCATGATCAATGCCGGGGATGCCGCAATCCGGAAAGCAAACGAAGCTTCGCCGCTTGCAGAACGAAGCTCTTGCCGCAGACAAAAATGGCCCCGAGATTGCCTGGGCCCTGGTACAGGGGGGGCTGACAGCACCCCGCACCAAGCGACTATTGAAAGTACGCCATCGAACCCGCGTCCGCATAATGGTTCAGACGGAGGGTTCAGCGGTCGCGTCATTGTCGGCTGAAGGCTCAGTGAGCCGTCGAATCGTCAGGGAGCAGCGCTGTTCTATCAACGTATTGATTTGCTCAACCACGGCGTTGCCAGCAAAACTGTGTCCGGGATCAGACTGGAGCTTTCGGCCCGTCGCTGGCAGTAGTTTTGCCAGTTCCAGAATGCGCCGTTTGGCCTGCGCCTTGGTAAAGCCCACGCCTTCTGCAAACTGCTCCCAGTGCCGCGCCTGGACTTCGCTGAACTTGTACTTGCTGCCGATTTTCATCGCCATCTTCTGCGTCAGTGCTGGATACACTGCCGTCGAGAGCGTGTCGTAGAACGGCGCCAGAACCGGGGCCTTGCCTGAGTACAGCAGAGAGAAATTCTTGGCGTGCGCATCATGATTGCCAATCAGCGCATTGAAGATCACACAATCGAGCAGTCGCAGGACGTGCGGTGCACTGGGACGCGTTGCACGGCGAACCAGATCAAAACACTGCGCCAGATCCGGACCTCCTTCATTCTGGTATTTCATTTCCGGAACCACGCCCAGTGCCTGGCAGAAGTCCTCTTGATGAAGCCGTTGCCGGTGACCCTGGGCATCAATCAGTCGGTCGTAGCGCTCGACCAGTAGAAAGGAGCGATCCAATACCTGATGAACTTTTGATTTCGCTGGCTTGAGCTGCATGGCATCAGCCAGTGCCATGCAAAATCCTTCGTTGATCACGCTGTCTTCAACGGCGTGAATAGGCGGCTTCAGGACGTGAGAGCTCGGCGTGCCGTTGAGAGGTAGTCCGATGCGCGTACCATCGAAAACCACTGGCAGCTTGTCTTGGGCGCCAGCCAAGGAAAGCCGCAAGCCGTCTTTGCCTGCCAGCATGGGGCGACGGGGCAACTCATCCAGGATGGCAACGACTTCGTCGTCGCTCAGCCATTGAACGTCATCGGTGCGGGTCGACACAGGCAAAGCTTGCCCCGGCTCTAGGAACGTCACGGCTCCGGCGCATTCGCCACCGATGTGGTCCAGCAGCGCAAAGTCATTCTGGCCAGACACCTGAAACTGCTGCGCAATCAGGCGGCGCATCTGCCCTTCCGGTAGAAGACCTGCAAAGAAGGGACGTGTTTTGCGGTCATCGAACGGCTCTGCTTGCAGGGGCAGCGAGGCGGACAAGGCAACGGCGTCTTTGTGTGACAGCCAATCGGGTGCGTAGCAAAAGTTCAGCCGCCCATCGACCAGCGCCAACGTGCCGACACGATCTACGAAAAGCCAGACGTCCAGCTCATGTGCCATGGCCGTCATCCTCTCGTTGATCGTCGGAAGCAGCAGATGGCAATCCACTCAACTGGACGTCACCGCCCAGGGCATCAATGACCCGCAGCACGTTTTCCAGCCGCAAGGTTGGCTTGCCTGCTTCAAGGTCGACAATGAAGCGCACACCGACCCCAGCCGCCAGCGCCAACTGGGGCTGGGTCAGCCCGAGCTGCTTGCGAGCGGCACGCAGTGCATCGCCGAGTTGCTGAGGTGATCGAATGGATGTCATGCTTTGCTAAATTTCCCGTTCGGGAAATTATCGGACGCAACAGGACTGAGTGCAAGATATATTTCCCGATCGGGAATGTTTGGTGTGCTTAGGGCATGATTTAGCCATTTATTTCCCGATCGGGAAATAGTGAACCGCTCTCAGTTCCGATTGACGGGTGGTCTTGGTTGTCGATGAACCGCTGCGCCTAAGTTGTTGATTTCGCTAGACCTGCATCTGCGCCTACCCGCAGGTCGAACCGAGCACAGAGACGGCCCTGGCCGAGAAACGGGCCGGTTGTTCGGCCCATCCGGGCACATCGGCACCCGCAGGGCAAACGCCCGGAACCCCGCGTGGCGCGGGGATGCTGGGCAAGAAAAAGGCCCGGAGATCATCCGAGCCCTGGTATATGGTGGCGGACGGTTGCCCATGTGCTGACTGGCCTTCCGAGCTTATGAGCACCGGCGCGGGGTGCCGCGGGCTTGTGGGGAGTTATTCGAAATTTCCGGATAACCGACACGGCCTGATCAACTGTCATCCGCAATCTGCTTCCGCTTCGGTCTCGGCGAGGGTGTCAGCAATTTTGTGTGTGAGGCATACCATGAAGACCTCCGCTCAGGCTTACGCTTCAGCGGCTTGAACTGTGCAGATTCTGCTGGGTCATTACATTCGATGAGCGCCCGCTCGATGCACTCACGCGTAGGAGCTGCCATCTCGTGCTGGTCGGGCTCGAGGCGGATCTGTTCGTCATCGCCCGCGCCGGTCAGCTCGGTCGATTGCGTCATCGGACGACCTTCCTTGCATCCTTGAGCAGCAAAAGAAGTTGCTGCTCGCGCAGCGGCGATGCAATGAACCCGAACCGGGTGTAGAACCTCGCCGCTTCCTTATCGATGGGGTGGGTCAGCATAGCCCGAATACCGGCCTGCTCGGCAATCAGCATCGTGCGACGAATCGCATCCTGCAGCAGGCCAAAGCCTATCCCTCGCCCCTGGTCGACAACCGAGACAGCAAGCCTCGCCAGAATCACCACGGGCAACGGGTATTGCCCCATCCCTTTGCGAATGCGCTCTGGCGCTTCCAGCGTGTCGACTTGTCCCACGGTGAGGCTGAAGTAGCCTGCCACCCGGCCATCGTCCTCGGCCACGACGAAGGTCTTGGCCGAGCCGCTGCCCTGGGCTTGGCGGGCGTGGCGCAACAGCCAGTCATTCAACGCGGGCTTGCCGCAGTCAAAACCCTCCAGCCGATGCTGCGTGGCCAGAGGCTCCGGTGCGCGCAACGTCATTTCGTGTCCCAGGGGGCCTTGCGGGCAAACAGATCACGCAACCCCTCGTTGGCCTGTTCGGGGCGATCCAGCAGATCCATCAGGGCCTGGTACTGGCTGCCCGAGACCATGAACAATCGTTGGTCCAGCAGCGTCTGCTCGGCGGCCAGGCACGCGCTGTCGAGGATGAAGTCGGTCAACGACTTGTGGGCCACCTCGGCGGCACGGCGCAGTACCGCCTCCTGTTCGGGGGTAGCGCGCAGCCCAAGTCGGGCAGAGCGGGCGGACGGAGACGATGCAACGACAGTCATGGCAGCACTTATTTTGTTGGATCAACTGTCATGATGTTAGTACAAGAGACATACATCGTCTAGTAGTACGGGTGAGGGGTGGTCTTGGTTGACGATGAACCGCTGCGCCTAAGTTGTTGATTCCGCTAGACCTGCATCTGCGCCTACCCGCAGGTCAAACCGAGCACAGAGACGGCCCTTGCCGAGAAACGGGCCGGTTCTTCGGCCCATCCGGGCACGTCGGCACCCGCAGGGCAAGCGCCCGGAACCCCGCGTGGTGCGGGGATTTCGGGCAATAAAAAAGGGCCCGGAGATCATCCGAGCCCTTGTGTATGGTGGAGCCGGCGGGAATTGAACCCGCGTCCGAAAGTCTTCTACGACCAGTTCTACGTGTGTAGTGACGTCTTTGAGTTCTCGTTGCCGTTACGCCGACGCACAGGCTCAACCAACAACC
>JBHADS010000335.1:0-6923 GCA_041855185.1 Lautropia sp.
CCGCGAGACCGAGCGCGGACGAAACCAGGGTCTCGACATCCGGGGAAATCTGGGAAACCCGTTCCCGTGAGCGATGCGACATGCGAAGTTCTTTGCTGGACATGCCGGCAGTGTAATGGAAAGTGCTTCGAGATGTCATGAAGCGGCCCCGACGTTGTCGGGACCGTGAAAATCCGGTGGCTGACGATCGTCCTCAGCCCTTTTCCGAACGGCCCCGATGCCAGAGCATCGAGGAGCGGAACTGCTTTTCGAGCGCAACCAGCCCCTGCTCGTGCAGCGCCGTCTCCGCATCCCGGGCCAGCCGGACCCTAAGCCCGCCGGGGGGCCACTCACGCCCGCCGTCGTCGATGCCGCTGCCGCCAGCGCTGCCACCACCGCTGCCTGCGGAGATGTCGAAGCTGCCCTGCCCGCGCGTCAGTCCCAGGTAGACCTCGGCCAGCAGCTCGGCATCGAGCAGCGCGCCGTGCAGGGTCCGGTGCTTGTTCGGCACCATCAGCCGCTCGCACAGCGCATCGAGGTTGTTGCGCTTGCCCGGAAACTGCTCACGGGCCATCGCCAGCGAATCGACGATACCCGCGCAATGCGAGGCGAAGGGCCCCCGCTGCAGACGGTCGAGTTCCGCATCCAGAAAGCCCACGTCGAAAGCGGCGTTGTGGATGATGACTTCGGCGCCCTTGCAGAAGTCCAGAAACTGATCGACGACCTCGGCGAACTTCGGCTTGCCGCGCAGATCGTCCCAGGTCATGCCATGCACCGCAGCCGCGCCCTCATCGACCTCACGCTCGGGGTCGATGTAGAAATGCAGGTTGTTGTGCGTCAGCCGGCGGTTGATCATCTCGACACAGCCGATCTCGATGATCCGGTGCCCCTTGCTGGCCTCCAGGCCGGTGGTTTCCGTATCCAGCGTGATCTGCCGCACATTGCCGCTCATCGTCCGCCCCCGGCTCGCGCCTTCTGCAGCGCCGATACCGCCAGACGATCGGCCCGCTCGTTGTTGACATTGCCCTGGTGGCCGCGCACCCAGCGCACCGACACCTTGCGCAGATCGGCCACCGTGAACAGCTCCTTCCAGAGCGTCAGATTCGCCACCGGATCGCCCTTGGCATTGCGAAAGCCCCGCCGTTCCCAGCCGGCTCGCCATTCGCTCAGCCCCTTCAGCACATACTGGCTGTCGGAGACCAGTTCGACCTGCGCCCCCTCGGGCGTGCGGCGCAGCCCCTCGATGGCCGCGGTGATCTCGGCGATCTGATTGGTGCCCGGACCGATGTAGCCGTGGTCGGCCGCCACCTCCTCGCCCGAGGGTGCGAAGACCACCACCCCCCAGGCAGCCGGCCCGGGATTGGTGGGCGCACAGGCGCCATCGGTGTATGCAACCCACTTGTCTGTCATGCGCGGACTCCTGCTTGCTGATGCCCTGAAAACGATGCTGGACCGCCCCCTCCGGAGTGCGCTTGCAGCGCAGCACACGTCTCTCTGCCCCCGTGGCCCGGAAGCCGGCACGGCGAGGGCGGCGGGCAAGCCTTGGCCCCCCGGGTGCGACGGCACAGGGGCGTGGCACGGCGGGCGGCCAGACGATGGAAAGGAGGAGAATCCAGCGGGACAGGCATTCTACACACTGCGCTCCCCCGCCCCCGATGCATCCCTGCCACAGCGCTGCCCCACCGCCGTGACCACGGCCCGGTTCCGGACCCGGACCGGCTGCCAGACCCGGCCGACCAGACGCATGCCGCAGACCCGCTTGATGGCCGGCACCAGATAGACCGCCCCGCAGACCGGCCAGAAACGATCGCCCGCCCGCTCCATCAGCCGGCTGCTGCGCTGCAGCCATTCCTCGCGCCGCAACGGCCAGGCATAGCAGCCGTAGCGGGTGTGGTCCGGCTCGAAGCTCAGCAGCCTGATCCAGTCGCGCAGCTGGGCGGCACTGATCCACGGCCCCGAGGATGGCGCGAAGCTGCGCAGCAGTCCGGCGGGCAGCGATTGACGCAGCCCCCACAGCGACCACGGATTCATGCCCAGCACGATCAGATGACCGTCCGGACGCAGCACCCGGTCGACCTCGCGCAGCAGCTGGTGGGGATCGGCACAGCATTCGAGCTGATGCGGCAGCACCACCAGGTCGATCGAATGGGTGTCCAGAGGCAGCTCGCTCGGCGTGCCCACGCGCAGCTCGGGCTGCCAGGCGCCGGCGGGCACCGGCGCCGTGCCCAGGGCCACATGGATGCGATGCGGCATCCGGCTGGCCCGCAGCGCGTCCAACTCCGGCATGCCGATCTGTACCGCGTAATAGCCGAAGATGTTGGCCACCGCCTGCGCCAACTGCTCCTCCTCCCAGCGCAGCAGGTATTGTCCGGGTGGCGATGCCAGCCACGCCCGCCAGGCCGCATCAGGGTTCTCCCGAGGGTGCTCCCCGGATGCCCCGCCACTGCCGGTAACATGCCGGGCACGCGCATCATCAGGATTGTTCATGACATCACACCACGCTTCTATCCGTGCTGAATCGTCGATGATCGCCGATATCAACGACAAAGGGGAGCATGACTTCCCCTACATCGATGTTGTCCCTATCCCTGCCTTTCAGGACAACTATATCTGGCGTATCGGCCCCAGCCATCTTCCGGGCCACCCCTCCGTCGTCGTCGACCCCGGCGACGCCGTCCCGGTGCTGACCGATCTGGAAGCGCTCGACAGCACACTGGTCGCCATCCTCCTCACCCATCACCACCCCGACCACGTCGGCGGTGTCCGGGCACTGAAGGAGCGCTGGCCCTCCGCCCGCGTGATCGGTCCGGCCAGCTGCGTGCCGCACGGCGTCACCGAAGTCGTCCGGCACCATCAGTCCATCCAGGTTTCCGAGGTGGGCCTGTCCGCCCAGATCATCGGCACCCCCGGCCACACCGCCGACCACATCAGCTATCTGTGCACGCCGCTGCCCGGTGGCGACGCGCCCCTGTTGTTTTGCGGCGACACGCTATTCTCGGCCGGCTGCGGCCGGATCTTCGATGGGACGCTCGAGCAGCAGTTCCGTTCGCTGACAGCGCTGGGCATGTTGCCACTGAATACCCGGGTCTACGCCGCGCACGAGTACACGCTGACCAACCTGCGCTTTGCACAGCACGCCGAGCCGCACAACCCGCGCATCCGACAGCGACTGCTCGAATGCCAGCAGCTGCGCGAGGAGAACCAGCCCACCCTGCCCTCGACGATCGCGCAGGAACTGGCGATCAACCCCTTCCTGCGCGCGCATCTGCCGGCACTCAGTGCCCACCTGCCCGACGCGCTCCGGCCATCGGTCGTGAACCCGATGTCGGTCTTTCAGGCGCTGCGCAGCTGGCGCAACGACTTCCGTATCACGGACTGACCGACGGCCCCTGGCGCCCGAAGGACGCGGCGGAGATTGGACTGCCGCGTCCCAAGCTGTGCTAGAGTCAGATAGAGCCTGTCATGCACTGATCGCCCTTGCAAAACCGGGGGCGATCCGCCCCGACCCGATACTGCATCGAAGGTCGGCCCACGCTTCATCTGCCTGCCCCACAGGAAAGCTTGTGTACGCCCATCGCCCCTTTCCCAGCCCCGATTCTCCGCTCGCTCCAGGCAGCCAACGCCATCCCGGCCGCTGGTCCCGCGTGAAGCGGATGCTCGGCCGCGCCGGTCTGCTGGTCAGTGCGGGCTATCTGGCCGCCTGCGCCAGCGTGACGCCCCCCGAGAATGCCACCGGCACCCCGGTGCACCTGGGCATGGCCGGCATCAAGCAATCGGATTCGCGTGCCGACCACGGCGCCATCCAGATCGTGGACCAGGAGAATCTGCGCCTCGACATCCAGAGCGCTCCCCACGAGGATCTGTGGCAACGGATTCGCGCCGGTTTCGCCTTCCCTGAACTCGACAGCCCGCTGGTGGCCGAGAAAGAGCGCTTCTACCTGCAGCGCCCCGATTATCTGCAGCGGATGTTCACACGGGGTTCGCGCTATCTGCACCACATCGTCGAGGAAGTCGAGAAGCGGGGGCTGCCCACCGAGTTGGCGCTGCTGCCCTTCGTCGAAAGCGCGATGAATCCGACGGCGCTGTCGTCGGCCAAGGCTTCCGGGCTGTGGCAGTTCATCCCCTCCACCGGCCGGCAGTACGATCTGTCGCAGAACTGGTGGGTGGACAACCGCCGTGACGTGGTGCAGTCGACCCGTGCCGCCCTCGACTATCTGCAGGTCGTCTACAAGATGCACGGCAACGACTGGTTCCTGGCGCTCGCCTCCTACAACTGGGGCGAAGGCTCGGTCAAGCGCGCGGTGCGGGCCAACGAAGCCGCAGGCCGGCCGACCGATTATCTGCATCTGAAGATGCCGACCGAGACCCGGCACTATGTGCCCAAGCTGATCGCGATCAAGCACATCATCCAGAACGCCGATCGGCTGGGCGTGGCACTGCCCGAGCTGCCCAACCAGCCCTATTTCGCCACCATCGAGAAATCGCGGCCGATCGACCTGGCGCTGGCCGCCCAGTTCGCCGGCATGAGCGAGGCCGAGTTCCTGGCCCTGAACCCGGCGCACAACCGGCCGGTGATCTCGGCCAGCCGCAACAACGTGCTGAAGATCCCCGCCGATCGCGTCGAACAGTTCCGCGCCGCGATGGAGGCCCACAGCGCCGCTCAGAAACCCTTCGTGACCTGGCACCCCCACACGCTGCAGACCGACGAGAGCATCGAGGCCGTGGCCCTGCGCTCCGGGCTGAGTGCCGCCGATCTGCTGCGCGCCAACGGCATCCAGCCCGGCACCCGGGTGCTGCCGGGCACCCGTCTGCTGGTACGCAATGCCCGCGTGCGCGACGACGACCTGATCGCGCAGTTCAACGGGCCGCGCATCTACAAACAAGTGAATGCCGCGCCGCTGGTGCACCGGGTCCGCCGCGGCGAGACCGCCTCCTCGATCGCGCGACGCTACGGGCTGAGCCTGGCCGAACTGCGGGCCATGAACCGCAAGATCAGTCCGCTGAAGCCCGGCATGTCGTTGACGGTGCGTCGTGGCCGGCTGCAGACCGTGATGATCGGTGAGGACGGCACGCGCCGCATCCTCAGCCAGCAGCCCAAGGCCAGCAGCGCCGCCCAGGTGGTCAACGCCCCCCGCAACGCCATCCGTCCGGTCAGCCATACGCCGCCCAAGCGCAGTGCCGCCCGCAGCAGCGCCGGCGCCGACGGCACCCTCGCCGCCGTGCGGGGCGTGACGGCACAATCCGGCCAGAAAGCCGGCAAGCGCGCCAGCAGCACAGCCAAGGCGCGCACCGGCAGCAGCCGTGCCGGCACCAGCAACCGCAAGAACGCTTCGGCCGCCAAGGCGCCCAGCAGTCAGAGCGCACCACGCCTCGGTCCGCGGCCCCGCTCGGGCGCCAAGAGCACGAGCGCCTCGGCCGCATCCCGAAGAGGCAGCAGCGCCAAGGCGAGCGCCGGAAGCAAGCGCAACAGCCAGGCCAAATCGCCCAGCCGCAGCGCCCAGACCGAGGGCAAACGCGCCAGTTCGCGCAACGCCACGGCCGCCAACGCCAAGCGCAGCCCGCAGACCACCAGCAGCCGCAACACCAGCAAGACGGCTGTTCGCGGCGCGGCCGGCACCAGCCGTTCCTGAAGTTGCACGGCCCCGATACCGTCCCTACCCCATCCCGACCGGGACGCACGCCGGTCGGCGACAGGGGCGGGTCCGACAAGGCGCTTGCAGCGCTCTCCCCAGAAAGCAGAACCCCCAGCGCTTCACCGAAGCCTGGGGGTTCTGCTTTATGCGAGGGGTCGGGCCGATCCGACGCCCCGCTCCGCGTTGCTTACTTGGGCTGACCCAGCGAGACGCCCAGCGACAGCGCCACGTCCACCAGCGGGTGATCCATCGGCACGTTGCGGGTGCGGTTGGCCACCTCGGTCAGCGGCACGCTGCCGCATTCCTCGCCGCGCAGCACCACCATCCGGCCGAACTCGCCGCGCTCGACCATCTTGGCCGCGTGGCAGCCGAAGCGGGTTGCCAGCACGCGGTCGAAGGGGGTCGGCGTGCCGCCACGCTGCACGTGGCCCAGCTGCGTGCTGCGCACTTCGCTGTCGAGATGGGGCTGCAGCTGCTCGCGCAGCACGTTGGCCACACCACCCAGACGGATCGGGTCGGGGCTGGATTCGAGGCGGGCATGGATCGTCATCTCGCCGTTGATCGGGCGTGCACCCTCGGCGATGCAGATCAGCGTGTAACCCTGTTTCTTCTCGCGCTCGCGGCAGACCTCGATCACGGTCTGCAGATCATAGGGCTGCTCGGGCAGCAGGATGATGTCGGCAGCACCGGCCAGACCGCCTTCCAGCGCGATCCAGCCTGCATAACGGCCCATCGTCTCGACGATCATCACGCGACCGTGGCTGCGCGCCGTGGTTTCGAGGCGTGCCAGTGCTTCAGCCACGATGGCCACTGCACTGTCGAAGCCGAAGGTCCGCTCGGTGTGCATCAGGTCATTGTCGATGGTCTTGGGCACGCCCACCACCGGCAGGCCCAGCGGCGTGAAGCGGTTGGCGATGCTCATCGTACCGTCGCCGCCGATGGCGACCAGCGCGTTGATGCCCAGCTCACGGATGAATTCCATCGATTCACCGGACAGATCGGCACCGCCGGCACCGGCCCAGGCGAAGGGATTGGCGAAGTTGTGCGTGCCAAGGATGGTGCCGCCCTCGTGCAGGATGCCCGACACTGCCTCGGAGGTGAGCGGACGCGAGCGACGCTCGATCATGCCCAGGAAACCCCGTTCGATGCCAGTGACGCGGGCGCCAGCTTGATTGATCAAGGACTTGGTGACAGCACGGATCACCGCGTTCAGACCGGGGCAATCGCCGCCGCCCGTCAAAACACCAACATGAAGGGGAGAACCAGACATGACAGAAAACCTCTTGCAACAGTTAACAAGACCAAACAGTA
>JBHADS010000336.1:0-15128 GCA_041855185.1 Lautropia sp.
GGCGCCTACCACCGCCCGTGGAAATGAGACCAGAAACGAGGATCCAGAATGAAACTTTCACTCGGCCCCCTGCTCTACTACTGGTCGCGCACCAGCGTGCTCGGCTTCTATGCCGACGTCGCCGAGATGCCGGTCGACGTCGTCTATCTGGGCGAAGCCGTCTGTTCACGCCGCCACGAACTGCGCCTCGACGATTGGCTGGAGATCGCACGAATGCTGCGTGAAGCCGGCAAGGAAGTCGTGCTGTCGACCCAGGTGCTGCTGGAATCGACCTCCGACGTGAGCGCCATGCAGAAGGTGGTGCGCAACGAGGCATTTCTGATCGAGGCCAACGACATGGGTGCCGTCCACGTTGCCGCCGGTCAGCGCCCCTTCGTCGCTGGCCCGCATCTGAATCTTTTCAACAGCGATGCGCTCGACTGGATGCACGGTCTGGGCGCCTGTCGCTGGGTGGTGCCGCTGGAAATGGACCAGCAGAACCTGGCCCGCGTGCTTGCCCACAGACCACCGTGTCTGGAAACCGAGATCTTCGCCTATGGCCGGCTGCCGCTGGCCTTCTCGGCCCGCTGCTTCACCGCCCGCCACTACAACACCCCGAAGGACGACTGCGGCTTCCGCTGCCTCGAACACCCGGACGGACAGCTGCTGACCAGCCGCGAGGCCGAGCCCTTCCTGGTGCTCAATGGCATCCAGACCCAATCGGCCCGGGTCTACAACCTGCTCGAAGACATTCCGGCCATCCGCGCGCTCGGCATCGAGCTGCTGCGTCTGAGCCCGCAATCGCAGCACATGGACACCATCGTCAGCGCCTTCGACCACGCCCGGCGACAGGGCGCCGCCGAACCCGGCACCGTGCAGCGTCTGCGCCCCGACATGCCCGAGGCGCCCTGCAATGGCTACTGGCATGGCAAACCCGGCATGGACTGGGTGGACGCGTCGGCGACACGATACCAGGAGCTTGGGCGGTAGCAGATCGCAAGCTGCAGACCGCGCCCCCAGACTGCCCCTTCTATCCCGGAACCCCTCTGCGTCCAGACATCCGATGCGCATGAGGCGCAACCCCTTCACGATCGATCATGAACAGCGTTGATTTCTCCTCCCCTCTGCCCGATCCCTTCACCCTGCCGGCGCCGGTCGGCACCCTGCTCTCCCGACTGCCGGCCTACCCCGGCTCGGTGCTGCTGGTGGCCGCCATCAACCTGGCACTGGCCAAGCAGCTGCCCGAGGACGTGAAGCAGCTGTTGACCGGCAAGCGGATGGCGATCCGGGTGCGCGATGCAGGCGTGGCCTTCGACTTCAGCTGGGATGGCCAACGCTTCGTCCCCAGCCAGCCGCAGCGCGAAACCGATCTCGTCATCAGCGCCAACGCCCAGGACTTCGTGCTGCTGGCCCAGCGTCAGCAGGATCCGGACACCCTGTTCTTCAACCGCCGGCTGGTAATGGAAGGCGACACCGAACTGGGGCTGGTGGTCAAGAACACGCTGGATGCACTGGAATTTCCGGTCCTCGATCCGGCACAATGGAGCCCGCGCGCCGTGGTTTCGCGCCTCTCGCCACAGCTGGGCCAATGGCTGCCCGAGCGCCTGCCCACCCCGCCACTGGGGCCGCTGGCACGACTGCTGAAAGCACCGCGCAAGCCCGAAACCCCGGTCTTCTGAACCCTCCGCCCATCGTGTGCCCCGGCCCCTATCCGAGCCCTTTCACGGTCCCATCACCCATGAAGCTTCGTCTCTTTCGCGGCCTGCTCCTCATCGGCCTGTCATCGATCGCCACCCTGAGCACCGCCGCCGACGAGCATTTCCGGCTGCGCATCGACAATCTGAAGAACGGCCGCTTCGACCGTGCGCAAATGGCCTCCGCCGGTATCGATCCCGCCTGCCGGGGCGACAACCTCTCGCCTCCGATCAGCTGGCTGAACGCTCCGACCGAGGCCCGCAGTTTCGTGCTGATCCTGAGCAACAAGGATGCCGCCCGCAACAAGGGCGCCCCCAAGGATGCCGAGGGCGTGCACTGGGTGGTGGCGAACATCCCGGCTGGCACTCACCAGTTGCCGGCCGGCATCACGGCCGAGGGAGGCGGCCTGCCCACCGGCGCCGTCCAGACCCGTACCGATGCCGGCAAACCCGGCTACCTCGGCGTCTGCCCGCCGGCCGACCGACCCAACCGCTACGAATTCAAGGTGCTGGCGCTGAAGGTGGAACGGCTCGAGGGCATCGCCGCGGACACGCCGGCTGCCGCCGTGCTTCAGGCCGCCGAGGCCCAGGCGTTGGCCACCGCCCGCCTCATCGTCATCGACCACCAGGGCACCAGCTACCGCACCGGCAGCCAGTTGCAGCGCTGAGCAGATCCGACCGGGACCGGAAAGCCCGCGCCGCCCCGAAGCCGCGCCCGCCTCGTCGCGCCAGGTGCTACAGGCTATAATCGTCGGTTATCCCAACCAGTCCAAACACATCAACACAGATGGATGCCGAGCGCTTGAATCAGCTTGAGGCCCGCCTGGAGAACCTGAGCCAACGGCTGCAGGATCTCAGGGGGTATCTTTGACTTCGACGAGAAGAAGAACCGCCTCGTCGAAGTGAATTCCGCCCTGGAAGCCCCCGATATCTGGAACGACGCCGCTGCTGCCCTCGAACTGGGCAAGGAAAAGCGGATGCTCGACAACACCGTCGGCACGATGGAAAAGCTGATGGAGTCGCTGCGTGACACCACCGACCTGTTCGACATGGCGAAGGACGAGTCGGACGACGACACGCTGGAAGCGCTGGAGACCGACTCGCTGAGCATTCTGGCTGGCGTCGAAGGGCTCGAGTTCCGCCGGATGTTCTCGAACCCGGCCGACCCGAACCCCTGCTTCGTCGAGATCCAGGCCGGCGCCGGCGGCACCGAAGCCTGCGACTGGGCCGCCATGCTGCTGCGCCAGTATCTGCGCTACTGCGAACGCCGCGGCTTCACCACCACCCTGCTCGAAGAAAGCGAGGGCGACGTGGCCGGCATCAAGGGCGCCACCATCAAGGTCGAAGGCGAATACGCCTATGGCTATCTGCGCACCGAAACCGGCATCCACCGGCTGGTGCGCAAGTCTCCCTTCGATTCCGGCGGCGGCCGTCATACCTCCTTCGCCTCGGTCTACGTCTACCCCGAAGTCGACGACTCGATCGAGATCGAGATCAACCCGGCCGACCTGCGCATCGACGTCTACCGCGCCTCTGGTGCCGGTGGTCAGCACGTGAACAAGACCGAATCCGCGGTCCGGATCACCCACCTGCCGACCAACACCGTCGTGCAGTGCCAGAACGACCGCTCGCAGCACCGCAACCGCGACGAAGCGATGAAGATGCTGCGCGCGCGGCTTTTCGAGCTGGAACTGCGCAAGCGCCAGGCCGAGCAGGACAAGGTCGAAGCCTCCAAGACCGACATCGGCTGGGGCCACCAGATCCGCTCCTACGTGCTGGACCAGTCCCGCATCAAGGATCTGCGCACCAACTACGAGACCAGCAACACCCGTGCCGTGCTCGATGGCGATCTCGATCCCTTCATCGCCGAGAGCCTGAAGCAGGGGGTGTGACCGGACAAGCCTGCTGCCCAGGCAGCAGGCTGCCCGTATCAGCACCGCTGGCCCACATTTTCTGGAATGCCCGTGCTTCCCTGACCCAAGCCAAGGTTTCCTGGAATGCTCATTCAACGGGGATGGCTGTTCATCCCTGTCCACCTTCTTCGGGCGTAGCCATTCATCCTGCCAAAGCGTGATGGCCGCCCTGTCCTCGGACAGAAATTCATCGCTCCAACACTCCCCCATCCGGCAACGAACGGATTGAAATCGTGACTACCCCTGTTTCCCCCTCCCCCGACCAAGCCAACACCGAAGGCGTAGCGCCCGAAGTCGACGAGAATCAGATCATCGCCGAGCGACGCGCCAAGCTCGAGCGTCTGCGCGCCGAGACCGGCGGCAATGCCTTCCCCAACGATTTCGTGCCCGCCGACCGCGCAGCCGCACTGATCGCTGCCCACGATGGCAAGAGCCGTGAAGATCTGGCTGCCGAGAACCTGCAGGTGTCGGTGGCTGGCCGCATGGTGCTCAAGCGCGTGCAGGGCAAGGCAAGCTTCGCCACCCTGCAGGACGGCAGCGGCCGCATCCAGCTGTGGATGAACGATGATGGCGTCGGCGCCGAGAAGCACGATGCCTTCAAGCACTGGGATCTGGGCGACATCGTTGCTGCCGAAGGCACGCTGTTCAAGACGATGAAGGGCGAGCTGTCGATCCGCTGCAGCAATGTTCGGCTGCTCACCAAATCGCTGCGTCCGTTGCCCGACAAATTCCACGGTCTGGCCGACCAGGAAATGCGCTACCGTCAGCGCTACGTCGACCTGATGAGCAACGAGTCGACCCGCCAGACCTTCATGGTCCGCAGCCAGGCGCTGCATGCGCTGCGCGGCTTCATGATCGACAACGGCTTTCTGGAAGTCGAGACGCCGATGCTGCAGCCGATTCCCGGAGGTGCAGCCGCCCGTCCCTTCGTCACCCATCACAACGCGCTCGATCAGGAAATGTTCCTGCGCATCGCCCCCGAGCTGTATCTGAAGCGACTGGTGGTCGGCGGCTTCGAGCGGGTGTTCGAGATCAACCGCAACTTCCGCAACGAAGGTCTCAGCCCGCGTCACAACCCCGAATTCACCATGATGGAGTTCTACGCGGCCTACACCGACTACCGCTGGATCATGGACTTCACCGAACGCGCGATCCGCCATACCGCCGAAGCCGTGCACGGTACTTCGGTTCTGAACTATCAGGGACGGACCGTCGACCTGTCGAAACCCTTCGCGCGGATGACCATCGTCGAGGCCATCCAGAAACATGCGCCCGAACTGCCAGCCGACAAGCTCGCCGACGCCGACTGGCTGCGTGCCAGACTGAAGGAATTCGGCGTCGAACCACTGGCCACCGCCGGCGTCGGCGCCCTGCAGCTCGCACTGTTCGAGGAAACCGCCGAAGCCAAGCTCTGGGATCCGACCTTCATCATCGACTACCCGGCCGAAGTCTCGCCGCTGGCCCGCGCCAACAACGACGACCCCGAGATCACTGACCGCTTCGAGCTGTTCATCACCGGCCGCGAATTCGGCAACGGCTTCTCGGAACTGAACGACCCCGAGGATCAGGCCGAACGCTTCCGCAAACAGGTCGAAGCCAAGGAAGCCGGCGACGACGAAGCCATGTACTTCGACGCCGACTACATCCGCGCCCTCGAATACGGCCTGCCCCCGACCGGCGGCTGCGGCATCGGCATCGACCGCCTGATGATGCTGCTGACCGACAGCCCCACCATCCGCGACGTGATCCTGTTCCCGGCGCTGAAGCGCGAAGCTTGAGCAGCGTTCCTCAGGTCCAGACCCTCTGCTGAGAGCCTGCGACCTGCGGGCTTGCTGCAGTGCTGCCTCAACGCCCCCGCACAGCCTCGGCAATTGCCACAAAGGCATTGCGATCGGGCACATGAGTGTGCGATGGATCCGGAATGATGTTCGACGAGAACTTCACGACCACCAGCTCGGCTGCCGGGTTGATGTGGATGTGCTGACCATTCAGGCCCTTGGCCTCGAAACTGCCACTGGCATCGTGCGAGACCCACCAGAAATTGTGGTACGAGTAGCCGTTTTCAGTTCGGCCTCCTGCCCGAAAAGCCTGCTGGTCCCCGCCTTTGCGGATCTCGGCCACGGTTCCGGGCTGCAGAACCTGCTGCCCATTGAAGCGCCCCTCCAGACGGATCATCTCGCCAAAACGCGCCAGATCGCGCAGCGTGCTGCCCATGCCACTGCCGGCCAGCTGCGTGCCGGCGCGGTCCTTCAGTACGAAGGCATCGTGCTCGGCACCGATCGGAGCCCACAAGCGCTCCGAAATCAGCGTGGCCAGATCCTTGCCCGTCACCCGCGACAGCAGCAAGCCAATCACTTCCGTCTCCACCGTCTTGTAGCGGAAGGTCGTGCCATGCTCCCCTTCCTTCTTCAGCGATTTCAGGAAGTCCACCACCGTCCGTGGCCCCTGATAACCCGGTCCTGCCGGCACCAGACCTGCCGCGATCAGATAATGAACGATGCCTGAATCCGACTCCAGCACACCTTCCCGATAGGCAACCCCCGTCGTCATGTCCAGCGTCTGCTGCACCGTGGCGTCCTCCCAGGCGCTACCTCTCAACTCCGGCAGATAGTGCGAGACGGGCGCCGACGCATCGATCGTACCCGCCTGAATCAGATCGGCCGCGATCACCCCGGTCAGCGATTTCGTCACCGACCATAGCGCATGGCGCCGTGACGCATTCATCCCCGCCTCATAGCGCTCATAGACCACTTGGCCCCGATGCAGCACCAGCAACCCATCCGTCACCGTGCTGCGTTGCCAATCGACCAGGCTCACCGTCTTGCCATCGGCATCGGCCACCTGAACGCGGTCCAGATCCACCGCTGCCGCGCCCAGCGGCGAAGCAGCACCGCTGCCACGGGCAATTCGGGTCGAAGGAAACAACAAATCCAGATACTGATAGATCCGCAGCGCCCGGGATTGCTGCAGCAAGGTCGTCACCGACAGCGCCTTCTCGGCGGGTCGTCCGTCCGGTCGCAGCTGAGGCTGCAGCGACCGGAGCTCCTCATTCAGCAGCTCAGCGTCGGCCGCTGCCGCATTCGCCCCATCGGCGGCCTGACTCAGCGCCCGGGCAAACTCGACACTGCTCCATGCCTGCTGGCCGGATTCATCCGCAGGCTGGGCCAGACTCACGGAAGAAAGCCCAGCAATCGAAAGCGCAAACAGAAGCTTGCTTGAAACACGGGAAAAACGGGGTGACTTCATAACCTATGTTCTCCGGCTGAATGGCTACGGAGCACCACAAAAAATCTGCCTCGAAGCCGTCATCAATGAAGGACGCAACCCTAGCACGTCAGCCAGACGCCTCTGCCTATCATTAGTCGTGGCTACCTGAATTTTTCCTGCAGGAAAAATACTGCGCATGCAACCGGCGCGGCTGAGACCGCAGGATCCATGACACATGGGTACGGCCGGTCATCATCCATTCTTCTCCGAGCGTGCAGGCCATTGCGCGACTTGCGAAGCGAACCGGAAACCCGGCTGATGAGACGCTTGAAACCGGCCCCCTGCCTCACGAGACGCATGGACCCGCTCGATGAATCAGAAAAGAAATATCAGAAACCCAGTCATGAAATCACCCTGGCTTCATCTGATCCGGCAAGCCACCGGCCGATCAGGAAAGCACATCTTCGGCTTTCCCTACGCTGGCGGATCGATCACCTCACTGCGCCCGTTGGGCGAGTTCGTCGCCCCGGACACGAACCTGTATGTCGCATCGCTGCCGGGACGAAGCCTGCGCTTTGGCGAAGCCCCCGTCACCCGATTGCCGACACTGGTCAACGCCCTCGCGCAGGCCATCGAACAGACCCTGCCCAAGGACTTCGTGCTCTACGGCCACAGCATGGGCGGTATTCTCGCCTTCGAGATCGCCCGCGAGCTGCGCCGACGCAACCACCCTCCGCCCAAGGCACTGGTCGTCTCGGGCGTCAGCGCTCCCCAGCTGTTCGGAAAGCCCCCTAGTGAGCACCGCTACAACCTACCCCACGATGACTTCATCGATTACCTGAAAGAACTTGAAGGGACGCCCACTGAAGTCCTCGAACACCCCGAACTGATGGAAATGATGCTCCCCATCCTGCGGGCCGATTTCGAAATCTGCGATACCTATCGCCTGACCGAGGACAGCCCACTCGACATCCCCATCCACGCCCTCTTTGGTAAAGAAGACCACGCCGTCGGACAACAAGGCATGCAGGCGTGGTCCGCCCACACCTGCTCAGATTTCAGATTCAGCGAATACGAGGGCGGGCATTTCTTCATCAATGATCACTGGGCAGACATCGCAGGAGTTCTGGACGAGGTGAACCGATGAGCATTCGCGAGATAATCTCGGGCTCGAACAACACTTTACTCTTTGTCTGTATGGCTCGTTTCTCGAAGCCCTGCCCCATTGAAACCGAGAGCGCATTCAGAAGTTGTAACTGATCCCCGCTGCGACAGAATAGTTCGTATCCTTCTCCACGATCGGACTATCCTTCGCCTTCCCAGATACTTTCGTCATCCCAATCCCCGCATCCAGGGACCAGTTTCTATCAAAAAAATGCGACCATCCAAGATCCAAAGAATAGGAATTCAAACCTCCAGCGGCCTTAAACTCACTATACTTCGTACGTCCTGATTGTGCCTGGGTTACTCCAAAGTAGGTCTGATTGTAGTCACGATCACCAAACTGAGTACTTACACCAATGGTCAGCACGTCCGAGTCGGACTCGTACGGGATAACCGTCAAACCCGTCCTATACAGATTACCACGATCCTTTTGCCCTGCCATTCGCAGTGACGCAGCTGCATCTACGACCAGCCACTGGGTCAATGCCTGGGACAACGCAAGATCAAAGGTGGTGCTGCTCCTGACTCTGCCCATCCCCCTAAGTTCGTCCTCATCATCCCTTCCTCTGTCGACTTGAGCGCTGGCCGCCGCATAAAATCCACTCTCCGAGGAAAACTCGGCCCCAAGCCCCCTAGCGGGGTCAAGAAAAAAAACTCCATACTGAACTGCAATGAAAGGCAAAGCCGTGGACGTATAATCATCCGACCCAACATACTTCGCACCGTATTCAACCCCAAAACCCAGGGTATATTTGATCTCGTTATCCGAACGAGAAATAAGCGGAGCTCTCGTTTGTGACGTTTGGGCCTGAGCAGCCTCGTAAGATCCCGAAACAAGCAACGAAACCCCTAGCAAAACGAAAGCGCCCATCTTCGATTTCATGAACTTTCGCCCTCCCTTGAATTCGCTTTCAATCACGTCATTCATACTTCAAACCTCCTACTGATTAGCGGATTCCGATGACTCTTCAAAAAACCGAAACTCCAACTCCAGTCTTGCCATGTCAAGCTCGACGATTTCGAGCTCCCTGCTTGCTTCCTGCGTACGGAATCTATTCTCTGCTACTTCGATAAAAGCCTCCTTCCCTGACCTGAAACGTTCCTCGACAAGAAGAAGGCGGCTGCGTTCGAGCTCGTACTTGGCCTGGGCCAGCTCCAACGCCTGCTTCAGCTCTTCACGGCGACTGTTGCTGTAGCTCTTGTATCGCTCGACTCTCGCGATGTGTTGCTCCTGTTCCAGTTGGCGCCTTTCCAACTCAGCTTTTGCTGCACTAACCCGTGAACTCCCTAATCCTCCGTCATAAAGATCGACGGATAGCCTGACCCCCATGACGGCCTCCTGTCGCCGAGTATCTGGAAGGAGGTCATTCAATGAATGATCCTGACGACCGACATATCCGTAACGAGCAAACAAAGACACCTGTGGCTTCTGTACCGCTCTTTCTATCGCGATCTGCTCTTTGGCAGCAACAATGTCCAGCGCATTCTTCTCTTGCTTTGGCATAAAAGTCTTCATCGCCATCACGGTTCGAAGCTCATCCTTCAACGTATGGTCGAATTTGCACGCGCTATCCGCATCTATTTCCTGCGTGGAAAGATCGGCTATGGCAGATGCATAACGATCATATGTCGCAGCAACCTGCTTATTTCTCTGAACGAGCAAACTTCGCTTTTCCATCAAGGCCAACTTCTCCGCACGAAGCTCGATCTCAGCCATACGCCCTCCGCGACTCCTCCCCTCCATCAAGTCGCTTCTTGCTCTTGCCAACTCGACTGCTGATACTGCAGAATTCCGGTTAACGCAGCTTCTCCTCAAATCCAGATATCGACTTGCAACATCCAGAATTACTCGCTGCGATGTCATCTGCAGTCCAAATTTTGCCGATTGCTCTGACGCCTCTGCCTGTCTTAAAGATGCAGAATCTCCTCCTCCTGAATAAAGGCTATAGTTTGCCTCAATAACAGGTTGCAACTGATAGCGAGGTGTTTCACTGGTTACATCGATACGTGTTCGCCCTACGCCAGGCATGTCGTACTCAGCAGAAATGCCAGCATAATCATCCCAACGTCTGGTATTACTGTACTCCAAGCTCAGACCAACTCTCGGACGAAATCGTGCACGTGCCTGCCGAACTCTGTTCGAGGCTTGACGGACATCCAGCTCACTTATTCGAATATCGAGCCTCCTTGTCAATGCCTGTTCGATTGCAATAGCAAGAGAACCTGGAATTCGCCCTGAGACTTCGGTATTCACGTTTCTGACCTGCGCCTGAATTGTAACGCAGTAGATCATGCATGATAGCACGATCACCGGCCTAAAAAGCGATACCCTAAAATCATCAATTTCACTCATATCGCAAAGCCTCCACAGGGCGAAGCTGAGCAGCACGCCAGGCCGGAAGAATTCCAGCTGCCAGCCCCACAATCAATGAGGCAAGCAAGGAAATCGCAATCAGCGGGACCGATGGAAGCAAGGGAAATCCTGTCAATTTCGTAATGACAATACTAAATCCTCCGCCCATCATCAACCCCAAAGCGCCGCCTGCCAGGCTCACCAAGCACGCCTCGAACATGAATTGAAGCAAAATTTCATGTGATGTTCCGCCTACCGCTTTCCGCAGTCCTATTTCCCGCGTTCGTTCTATAACCGACGTACTCATAATGTTGAGAATCCCTATTCCGGCCACGACAAGTGACACGGCAGCAGCAACCACACCGATCACGGACACTCCGTTCATGATGTTTCTTGCCGTATCCACGTAGGTGCTCATACCCTCAACTCTGTACTTGAAGTCACCTTTTCTAATACGACGTAAAAAATTTATAAGTTGTTCAGTAGCGTCAGACGTCCCTGAAGGCGCCAACTCTACCTGAAGAATATTGATCTGATCATTCCCCAGCATAGCCTGGACGCGCTTGTACGGAATCATCAAACGTTTATTCGCATTGCCCATGCCAGTACCAGATCCAATACTGCTCATGAATGTACGATCCTTACGTCTCAAAATCCCAATAACTACGTATCTAGAGCTCCCGATACGAAGTTCTTCTCCAATCGGATTACTATCATCTGGGAAAAGCTCCGATCGGATTTCATCCCCCAATATAGCCACGTGGCTTCCAGCCTCGATTTCCCTCTCGGTAAAGTTCCGTCCTGCAATCAGCTCATCATTATTGACTAGCAAATGTTCATGACCCACACCTTCGAGCACCGACTGCGCATACCTACCCTTGACGCGAACCCGAGAAGAGTCATCAATTTCAGGTGGATAAACCCAGGGCGAAATTCTGATCACCCCAGAACAGCAGCTTGACTGCTTTATGTCCTTCAGATTTGCGTTATTGATGCCCGTTCCTTCACGAACCGTTCTATTGGGATTGGCAGACTCATAGTCACGCATCACCCACGTTGTTCTCAGCCCAAAGGTCTGAAGCTCAGTAAATACTTTCTGCTTTCCACCTTCACTGACGACACCGATCAGAATCACCGCAGAGATGCCAATGGCGATCCCCATAACACTCAGCGCCGTCCTCAATCTGTGATCTGAAAGACTCAACCAGGCTTGCAAACCTAAATCAACCCAAAGTCGCCAACGTTGAAGCAAGGTATAGCTCATTGCACTACATCCTCATCGATGACTCCGTCTCGAAGCCGGATGATTCGCTGCGCATGCGCTGCAATGTCCGCCTCGTGGGTGACCATGACGATAGTTTTTCCTGCTCTGTGGAATTCATGAAAAACCGCCATGACTTCCTCCCCTGCAACAGTATCAAGGCTACCTGTCGGCTCGTCGGCAATGATGATTTCCGGATCGTTGACAATAGCCCTCGCGATAGCCACACGTTGCTGCTGCCCCCCCGATAGCTCTGCAGGAACGTGATTAAGCCGTTCTCCCAGCCCCACAACAGCCAATGCCTGCGAAGCACGACGGATGCGCTCGCCCGATGGAATCTGTGCATAGATCATCGGCAGCTCCACATTTCTTACCGCATTCAGACGAGGAATGAGATTGAACAACTGAAATACGAATCCAAACTTCCTATTTCGAATCTTCGCAAGCTGCTCGGCATCCAGATGATCTATGCGCTGCCCATCCAGCTCATAGATGCCTGAATCCATGGTATCCAGACATCCAAGAATGTTCATGAAGGTAGACTTTCCGGACCCGGAAGGCCCCATAATCGCTACAAACTCACCTTGTTCAATTTTTGCGTTGAGCCCCTTCAGAACCTGCACCTCATGCACGCCTCGTAAGTAAGATTTCCTGACGTCCTCTACGAAAATCATGGCTTCCCTTCCGACGAGCTGATGGGTGTCACGATATCTCCTTCCGTAAGATCCTTGCCCTCCAGGAGCGCCACCCGATCACCGCTGTCGAGCCCTGACACCAACTCGACGTATTGATCACCCAACGCCCCCAAGGTTACGGGTTTCAATACCAGACGTCCCTGTCTTATCATCCATACTTGATCAAGTCCGTTCCTGCTGACCACTGCCTCCAAAGGTATGCGTACGTCCGCATGCTGACCGCGTGTATCGAAGTTCACGTCAACCTGCTGATTCAACCTCAAGCTCTGATTTCCATCAGTTGCACTTACCCAGACAGGTAGATAACGCGCAGCACCCTCCTGTTTGATGACAGGCTCTATTCTCAGCAACCTTTCGTTGTAAGGATGCTCATTAATACTCTCTACGACAACCTGCGCACGCATGCCCGGTTCTAGGATTGATGCATCATCCGGCTCGACCTTTACCATAATCTCACGTTCAGTGTTACTCGCAAGCACAAGCATCTGCGCTCCCTCCTGTACGTACTCACCTTCATGAACTCTGCGGTCAATGACCATTCCGTCGATCGGCGCTTTAATCTTGCGATGTTCAAGACGCATCCGCAGAGTATCTAGGCGCTGTGATACTTGCTCCCATGCCAGTTGTTCATTGCTCAGCTTCAGACGTGCCTGACGAACCGCTTCCTGTGCTCCGCCACCCAGATTGCGATCCTGCTGCCTCTCTCTCAACTGGACTCTGGCTGACTCCACGCTCATTGCGGCCGCCTTAAGCTTGAGCTCCTGTTCCCGAATTTCAGCGAGAGCCTCCGTATCGTCAATGGTCATCAGCAACTGCCCGCGTTTGACCACATCACCAACTTTAACTCCATGCAAACTCACAGTACCCTGTTGCGTTGCAGAAACATGAACTACTCGCTCACTCTGTACAACCCCGGTAGCTCGTATACGAGAACTGATCCGCCCACTATCCGCTTTGATCACTTTGACCTCAATCGGCTCTGGTGAATGCTGAAGCCAGTACCAGCCCCCTCCCGCTAGCAGTATCAGAAGCACCAGCACCGCCAAAATTTGCACTGCTGATTTTTTCTTCAATTCATGCCTCCATCTATTTAATTCCCTTGCCATCCATAAACATCAATCACGATCTGTTTTGATGGTAATCCATGACCTCTTACTATGGTCGGAAGCGTTCTGGCGTGCAGAACATGCAAATCCGACCAATCATTTCAACAATTAAACTCGATCCATTTTAATGAACCCGCTTTTCTCAAAGAACTCAAAATAGGTTTTGAGCAACTGAAGATCGATTTCCGGACATCTGATGTCCGTGTTTTTCAACGCATCAATCGTTCTTTCACAATCAAAGACAGGCTCCCGAATCTCCTGATCATTACCATCGTCTCGTTCGTCTGCCTCCAGCAATTTCATAAACGGATGAAGTGTGTGATCCTCTGACTCCCTCACTGCTTCCATGACCGATTCATACCATCGGTCTCCAGGAACGACACTGATCGGATACCCAGCCTCTCTGGCAAGCTCAAATAATCTGTTGCACGTGATCCCTTTTGGGTTTACCACATTGAAAGCTGCACAACCAGAAGATTCCCGAGTCGCGAGATTAACTATGGCCCTGCTCACATAGTCAACCGGTGCCAAGTTGAAGACTTGATCCGAGTCTGGCGCCATTCCCATTTCAGCGCAGGTTTTAATCAGTCTAAAAATGAAATCTCCAGTATTGCAGACCCCGGTTATCACATCACCGCCAACGGATCCTGGACGGTAGATGGTTACCGGCAACCCCTGTCGAGCGGCCATGTAAACCAGTTTTTCCGCGACCCATTTGCTCTGCGGATAGCCACCTGCCAAGCCCTTCCACTGCGCGGGCTCGGTCGTCTCGAGTACCCGATTCTCTTGGTCACTCGACGCAGGAAACACCGATACGGTTGAAATGAAATGCAGATCTTTCTTTTTGAACCGAGAAGCAAGACGAATGACTTCATGGGTCCCCTGAACGTTAACGGCCTTCAGCGATTCATACGGATAGATGAAATTGACAAATGCGCCGTTGTGCAGAACTGTGTCAATGCTCCTAGACAAGGCATCGAACTTCTCTGTGGATAGACCAAGGAGCCTTTGCCCCAAATCACCAGGAATCGGTTTGATTCGTTCAGCATAACTTTCTTGCCAGATGCCGTACTTGCGAAGATTATTGATCAGACGGTCACGCCCGTTCGCAACGTTATCCGCACGCACCAAACAGTAGACAGTGGACGAAGTGCTACGCATCAGCTCACGCAGCAGAAAAGCTCCAAGAAAGCCTGTCGCACCTGTCAGAAGAATGTTCTTTTTATCATTGACAGCCCCTTGACTAGTCTGCAATGCCAGCAGCTGACGTTCAATCTCCCGATCAAGTACGACCTCCGTGTCCAGATCAATGCTCTCCCCGGAGATCTCCAACTCTTTCCGCCCAGTCCGCCGAGCCTCATCAATTGCAGTGGCCAGCTCACGCAGTCTGCTGTACTGGAACAGTAGCGCCAGGGGTACCGCGACGCCCAACGAACGCTCGATACGACTTACGCATCTTGTGACCAACAGCGAATGCCCCCCGAGATCGAAGAAGTTGTCGTGCCGACCCACCTTCTCCACACCCAGCAGCTCCTGCCAGATTCCAGCCAGCACCTCTTCCGTATGTCCTTGTGGCGGCTCATACGCCTGTACTGCATAGGCATCCGCATCCGGTGCCGGCAGCGCCTTCCTGTCCACCTTGCCATTGGGCGTCAGTGGCATCGCCTCCAGCCGCACGAACGCACTCGGCACCATGTACCCCGGCAGATGCTCCTGCAGATACGCTCGCAGCGTCTCGACGTCCTGAGCGCCAACC
>JBHADS010000337.1:0-3236 GCA_041855185.1 Lautropia sp.
CGCTTCTACACCCGCACCACCGCCCTGGTCACGAACCTGGGGGTGCATTTCAAGCAGGGCCGTGAGAACGCACTGGCCTGGGTGACGACGCTGGATCAGGGCAAGCCGGTGGCCGATGCGCGCGTGCGGATCTCCGACTGCGAAGGCCGTCTGGTGGCCGAAGCTCTGACCGATGCGCAGGGCATCGCCCGCTTCGAGGCGGTATCCCGCGAAGCCCCCGACTGCAAATGGCCGTGGAGCGCCGAGGACACCGCCGGCTATTTCGTCAGCGCCCGCGCCCGACATCGCGGCATCGAGGATATGGCGTTCACCTGGAGCAGCTGGCAGCGGGGCATCGAAGCCTGGCGCTTCAACGTGCCCACCGGATATGGCGACAGCCCGGAGCTGCGCGCCCATACGGTGATGGACCGCAGCCTGCTGCGCGCCGGCGAAACCCTGTCGATGAAACACTTCCTGCGCGCCGAAACCCGTCCGCAGGCAGGCGGTTTCGCCTTGCCGGCACGCAATCCGGACACACTCGTGATCACCCACGTCGGCAGCGCTCAGGAATACACCCAGCCGCTCGACTGGCAGGACAGCGCCAGCGGCGGGCGCAGCGCCGTCAGCGAGTTCAAGCTGCCAGTCGGCGCCCGGCTGGGCGAATATCGGCTGGCGTTGCGCACCCACAGCGGTCAGCTGCTGGACAGCGGCAGCTTCCGGGTCGAGGCCTTCCGCCTGCCCGTCTACGAGGGACGGATCAGGATCGGCGGGCAGGCGCCGCTGGTCGTCGGCAGCGCGCAGCGCACGGCGGCCGTGCCGGTCGATGTCCGGCTCGACTACGTGTCCGGCGGACCGGCCTCCCATCAGGCGCTGCAGCTCAGCGCCTCGGTGCGCGAGCGCGATCTCCACTTCGAGGACTATGCCGACTTCAGCTTCGAGCCGCCCCAGAGTCCCCTGCCCGACCCGGCACCTGCCGGCGATGCTGGGCGCTCGGCCGACACGGCAGGCCTCGGAACGGACACGGCCCCTGGGCAGCTTGGGGCCACCGAAGGAGGCGGTCACGAGGACACAGCAGAGCAGGAGACCGGCAACAGCGCGGGCAGCCGCCGACTGATCCTGGACAAGGCGCCGCTGCGCCTGGATGCCCAGGGTGCCGGCCGGATGCAGCTCGACGTGCCGGTGGCCGCGCGGGTCCGGGAGCTGCGGGTGGAGGCCAGCTATGCCGATCCGAACGGCGAGATCCAGACCCTGCAGGGATCACGCACGCTGTGGCCGGCAAGCGTGCTGGCCGGCATCCGTGCCGAGCACTGGGTCCCGGCCGACGGTGTGCTGCACCTGGATGGGCTCGCCCTCGATCTGGAAGGCAAGCCCCGCGCCGGCGTGCCGCTGACGGTACGCGCCATCCGCCGTGTCACCACCAGCAGCCGCAAGCGGATGGTCGGCGGCTTCTACAGCTACGACAACCGCACCGAGACCCGTGATCTCGGCCAGGTCTGCGCCGGGCACAGCGACGCCCAGGGTATGCTCGCCTGCCGAATCGAAAGCCTCGAACCGGGCGAGATCGATCTGCACATCAGCGCCGAGGACGAACAGGGCCGACGCATCCAGGCCACGCGCAGCGTCTGGGTGACGGGCCACGGCGAACTGTGGTTCGGCGCCGAGAATCACGACCGGATGGATCTCATTCCCGAGAAGAAGGAATACACGCCCGGCGAAACCGCCCGATTCCAGGTGCGGATGCCCTTCCGGGAGGCGACCGCGCTGGTGACGGTCGAGCGCGAGGGGATCGCCGAGACGCAGGTGGTGCAGCTGCGCGGCGATGATCCGAGCATCAGCCTGAAAGTGGACGAGCGCTGGAGCCCCAACGTCTATGTCAGCGTGCTGGCGGTGCGTGGCCGGCTCTACGACGTGCCCTGGTACGGTTTCCTGCAGTGGGGGCTGAAGCATGTGCCGCAGTGGTGGCAGGCATTCAGCCAGGACAACAGCCAATACCTGCCGCCGACGGCCTTGATCGATCTGAGCAAGCCGGCCTTCCGGCTGGGCATGGCCGAGATCCGCGTCGGCAATCAGGCGCATCGGCTGAAGGTGCAGGTGGAGACCGACCGTCCCCGCTATCAGGTCCGCGAGAAGGCCAGCGTCCAGATCCGCGTGAGCCATGCCGACGGCAGCCCGGCCCGGCACGCCGAGGTGGCGGTGGCCGCCGTCGATCAGGCATTGCTGGAGCTGATGCCGAACCGCAGCTGGCAGTTGCTGGAAGCGATGATGGCGCGCCGCGCCTGGAGCGTCAGCACGGCCACGGCCCAGATGGAGATCGTCGGCCGGCGGCACTATGGGCGCAAGGCGCTGCCCGCCGGTGGCGATGGCGGCGGCGGCGATGCGCCGACCCGCGAGCTGTTCGACACGCTGCTGTTCTGGCAGCCCCGCGTGCAGCTGGATGCCGACGGCAAGGCCCGGATCGAGGTGCCCCTGAACGACACGATCAGCAGCTTCCAGATCGTCGCCGTGGCCGACAGCGGCCCCGCCCGCTTCGGCACCGGGCAGACCCGCATCCAGGTCAGCCAGGATCTGCAGATCATCAGCGGGCTGCCCCCGCTGGTTCGGGCCGGCGACCGCTTCCGGGCGATGCTGACGCTGCGCAACGATACGGCCCGGCCGATGCAGGTGCGGGTCCAGCCCCGCGCCACGCTGCTGAAGCTGAAGGAGCAGATGGTCACGCTGCCGCCGAACAGCACCCGGCCGGTGCATTGGGAGGTGACGGCCCCCGCACAACTGGCCGGGCTGCGACCCGGCGAGATCCTGTGGGAGATTGAGGCCCACGACACCGACAGTGCCGCCAGCGACCGGATCAAGCTGAGTCAGCGCATCCAGGCCGCCGTGCCGACGCAGGTGCAGCAGGCCAGCCTGCTGCACCTGGACGGCCCGCTCGAACTCGATGTGAGGCCGCCGGCCGGCGCGCTGCCCGGACGGGGCGGGCTGCACCTGCGGCTGCAACCGAAGCTGGTCGATGGTCTGCCCGCCGTACAGGACTGGTTCGGGGACTACCCCCACCGCTGCCTGGAACAGCTGAGCAGCCGGATGCTGGTGCTGGGCGAAGCCGAGCCCTGGCAGACGCTGAAGGCACAGATGCCCGCCTATCTGGATGAGGAGGGGCTGGCCGGGTATTTTCCGCCGAGGCCGGGCAGCCCGAAACAGGGCAGCGACGTGCTCTCGGCCTGGCTGCTGAGCGCCACCGACGAAGCCGCCCACCTCGATCCGGC
>JBHADS010000338.1:0-3275 GCA_041855185.1 Lautropia sp.
CACTCGCGCAGACCGCGCTCAGAAATCATACTTGAGCGACAGCATGGCGTTGCGGGGAGCACCATAGCCCAGCGAACCTGCCGCCGTCAGGTACTCCTCATCGAACAGATTGCCAATATTGAGCCTCACCCCCAACTGCCGGTTGAAGCGATAGTTCGCCATCAAATCAACAACAGCATAGGACTTCTGCGTCAATGCTGCGCGAACGAAATCCGACTGCCCTTCAGCCAGTGAATCGATCGTTTCGCTCTGCCAACGCACCCCGCCCCCCACTGTCCAGCGCTCACCAACCACCCATGAAGTGTTCAGCAGCGCCATGTTGCTCGGCTGGTCCGTATTGATGCGCAGACCCGAAGCATCCTTGCTGCGGGTACGGGCATAACCGGCCGACACCACCCAGCCCGGTCGCAGTTCACCGCTGAGCATCAGCTCCCAGCCCTGGGTCTTCGAGCCGTCCACTGCCCGATAATAGGCGCTGCCATCGTCCCGTTGCCCCGCACGCTCGGCCATGTTGTCCTTGCGGATATCGAAGAGCGTGGCCGTCGCATTCAGTTTTCCGCCAAACCATTCTCCTTTCAGGCCAGCCTCCACACTGCGTCCTTCTTCGGGATCAAGGTGCTGGTAATCGACATCGACATTGCTCTGCGGCTTGTAGATGGTGCTGTAGCTGCCGTAGACACTCAGCCAGTCGTTCAGCGCATAGACGGTGCCGAAGTACGGCGTGAGGATGGCGCTGTCTTTCTGCTCCTCCAGCGCAAAATTGGTATAGATCTGACGTGACTGTGCCTCCCAGCGCAGCAGTCGAGCCCCAGCCAGCATCGACCACCGGTCAGTCAGATGCAGATTGGTGACGGCATAGATGCTCGTCATTTTGCTCTTGTCCCCGCCATTGCCCATCGCCGTGAAGACGGGCTGCTCGACATCCCCGGTATAGGCGAACAGATTGGCAATCGCCACGAACTCCCGTTCACTCTGCGGATTGTCGAAATCATCCAGCTGGTTGTGATTGAAGCCCAGTTTGAAGTCGTGGTGTCGCCCCAGCAGCGGATAGCGGCCGCGCAGGCTTACATCGAGCAGATGCTCCTTCGGCGCCCTCTCCCAATGGCCCGCAGCCAGACGCGCCGCCCCATTCGCACGCACATTGTTCGTGCCGGCAATGCCGTAGAGCTGTTCCGACCGGCCATCGACATAGCTGTAGCGCAGGTTGAACTGCCAACCGTTGTCCAGCTCATGTTCGAGTCGGGAAGAAAGCTCCGTGCGTCGCGCATTGCGGAACGACCAGTTTGCGGCAGCATTGCCCCTGGGCCCGAAAGGCATCAACTGGTAGCCGCTGGCCTCATCGCCGTAATAGCTCTCGAAGCTGTGCATCGCCGAGCCGGTGGTACGACTCTGGTCATGCTGCAGACCCAGCGTCAGCACCGTACTCGGGCTCAGATCATATTCCACGACGCCCCAGAACGACCCTCGGTGCTGTTCGGCCCGCCGCTGCCATTCTCCACCATCATCAAGCGCCACCACCAGCCGGCCACGCAGACTGCGGCGCTCGTTCAAGGCACCAGAAGCATCCACTACGGTCCGATAGTGATTCCAGCTGCCCACCCCGGCTTCCACGCTGAGTCGACGCTCGGCAGTTGGCTTCTTTCGGATCAGCTCAATGGCCCCTCCCGGATCGCCGGTACCACTGATCATGCCCGTGGCTCCCCGCACCAGATTGACGCTTTCATAGATCGCGCTGTCGACATTGTTCAGTGCCTGCGTATTGGCGAGGCTCTGCATATTGGCATCGTCGATCAGATAGTTGTCGATGGTGTAGCCTCGGCTGATGAAATTGTTGTAACCCGCCGAAGGGCTTCCCCAGGTCTGACGATAGATCCCCGGCAGCAGCTCCAGCGTGTCATCGACCGTGGTACTGCCCTGCTCACTGATCTGCCGACTCGTGACCACCGACACAGACTGCGGCGTCTCGCGCAGGCTCAGATCCAGACCAGTCGCCGAACTTGCGTTCTGAATCGTGTAGTTCGAGGCCGCCTGCTCACGCAGTGCCTTGGTGATGACACCGGGCAGGCGAGCTGCGGTCTCTTTCTGGGCAATCGCCTCATGTGTGGAACTCGACCCACTTTCTTCGGAACTCGACTCACGCTCCTGCGACTGGATCTGCACGGGCATGCTCAGCACCAGGCCCACGAGCGTTGCTGCAGCACTTGGCTTGAATGGAGGAAGCTTCATGGTCAGTACGGTGAATGAATGCGTTGGACGGTTTCAAAAGGCATGAACGTTGCGTACGTTCAACACATAACTATAATAACAATCAATCTCACCATTGTTTATAGTTGGCTACAGCATCACAAGAGCGCCCAATACGACTCGGCCCCGCTTCCCCGGCCCCGGTTTGATTGAAACCGAGTTCCGTGCATTGAGCGCCTGCCAAAGCGCTGTACCTCCCTGTCGAGCCACGATGAAGAACCTGCTGCGAACAGCCTGCGGGCTGCCGACCCTCCTGGTTTCCACCGCCATCCTCCTGGTCTCCACTTCCACCATCAGCCCCGTCCTTGCTGGCCCCCTCCAACGACACGAGGGCGAGCTGAGGCCCGGCCATGACATCCGGATCGAATTGCCCACCGGCGAACGCTATCTGGAAGGCTCACTGCAGCTCGATCCGGGCCAGCAGGAAGGCGAGCGCTACCGGCTGCTGCTGCAAACACCGGACGGAGAGCGCTCCCTGTTGCCACCGGGCGTCCTGAACGGAGACTTCTCGGTCCTGCTGCCCGAGAAAGGTACATCGCTGCAGCTGCACAGCGAAGATTTCAGCGGGCGCTATCAGCTTCGATTCCGCCGGGAACCCATCGCAGGCTGGCAACAGGCCGACGAGCCCGCGGACACCCCGCAAAGCCCCAGGTTGCAGAAACTGCTGCAGGACATCGCGCATCATCCCGGACATACAGCCGGGCTGGAACAGCGCTTCTGGCAGGAAATCCAGGACAACGGCGGCACCCCGCTGATAGAGCCCATCAGCATGAACCACAGCCGCCTCACCTTCCTGTGGCGGGGCGCACAGCACAACGTGCGACTGCTGGGCGCCCCCGCCACCGACTCGCTATGGCTACATCGTCTGCCGAAAACCGACATCTGGTATCGCAGCATCATCGTGCCGAACAGCCTGCGGCTGAGCTACCAGTTTGCACCCGATATCCCTGCACTGCCGCCCATCCCCGAGGCTGATCCCGAACAGAATGCCTTTCGCCAGCGCCGCGCCCTCAGAGCCGTACTCACCGCAG
>JBHADS010000339.1:0-7659 GCA_041855185.1 Lautropia sp.
GTCCCGCGACAGCGCGATCCGATCGGAATCGAACCAGGCGCCCTCGAACTGGCGCAGCTCACGGCGGATGACTTCGTCCCGGGTGCGCTGATTGCCGGCGATGTTGATGCGCCGGACATAGGCGCGCCGGCCGGGATCGACGTTCAGCGTGAAATCGACCTCGCGCTTGTCGCGGTCGATGGTCGGCACCGGGGTGACATCGGCAAAGGCGTAACCGATCGCCCCCAGCTCGTCGGTGATCTTCTTGACGCTTTCGGACAGCAGCTCGCCCGAGAAGGTGTCACCGGCCTTGAGGCTGAGCGCCTTGTTGAACTGCGTTTCGCGCCCGAGCGGGTTGCCGCCGAACTTGATGTTCCGCACCGTGAAGCGCTCGCCTTCCTTGATGCTGAGCGTGATGTAGACCTTCTCGCGTGCGGGGTCGATCGATACCTGGGTGGACTCGATGCCGAATTCGAGATAGCCGCGGTTCAGATAGAAGGAACGCAGGGCTTCGAGATCGCCCGCCAGCTTCTCGCGCGAATACTGGTCGGTCTTGGTGTACCAGGACAGCCAGTTCGGCGTGGTCAGCTTGAGCTGATCGAGCAGCTGGCTCTCGGAGAACACCTTGTTGCCCAGAATGCGGATCTGGGCGATGCGTGCGTTGTTGCCCTCGTCGATCGACAGCGCCACGGCGACGCGGTTGCGTTCGAGCGGCGTGACCGAGGACGTGACCTTGACCGAGTATTTGCCGCGCGACAGATACTGGCGGCGGATTTCCTGCTCGGCGCGATCGAGCACCGAGCGGTCGAAGATCCGCGCCTCGGCCAGCCCGGCGTCGCGCATGGCTTTCTTCAGCGCTTCGCCATCGAATTCGCGGGAGCCGCTGACATCGACGGAGGCGATCGCCGGGCGCTCCTCGACATCGACCACCAGCACCTCGCCGTCCCTGGACAGCCTGACATCCTTGAAGAAGCCGGTGGCGTAGAGTGCCTTGATGGCCTCGGTGGCCTTGTCGGCCGTCAGTTCGTCGCCGACCCGAACCGGCAGATAGCCGAACACGCTGCCGGCCTCGGTTCGCTGCAACCCCTGGACGCGGATGTCCCGGACGACGAATGCGTTGAATGCCGCGACCTCGGCCGACAGCAACAACGCCGCTATACCGGAGAGTACAGCGGCGCGTGGCGCAATCCTGAAGAGGGAAGACCTATGTTTGATACCGACACCCCGACACGACGCCGAAACGCCCGGGGTTCGGCAATCGCGCAATCAGTCCTGAAAGAAAACAGCCGGCATGATGCGCGTCAGCCGAACAACCGGGTCAGGTCGTTGAACAGCGCGACGATCATCAGGCCGACGATCATGACAAGCCCCACCTGCTGCGAGACCTGCCGGAAGCGCTCAGATAACGGGCTGCCCTTGAGCGCTTCGAGCGCGTAATATACCAAACGACCGCCATCCAGAACGGGAACCGGCAAAAGATTGAGCACCCCCAGGCTGACGCTGATCAACGCCATGAAGCCCACATAGGCAAACCAGCCGATCGCGGCCGACTGCCCGGCGTAATCGGCAATAGCCACCGGACCGGAAAGGTTTTTCCAGGACAGGCTGCCGGTGATCATCTTGCCGAGCATCTTCAGCGAGAAGATCGACATTTCCCAGGTACGGGCCGCGCCATAGGCCAGCGCCTGCCCCGGCCCCAGATCGACGCTCACCATCTCGAACTGCTGATGCAGGCCCGCGCCGATGCGCCCTTTGCGCAGGGGCGGCGCGGCGCTGTCGTTCTGATCGGCCTCGAAGGTCTGCGCCGGCGTGACGGCGAGATTCATCTCGGCGCCCTGACGGCGGACCAGGAAGTCGAGCGGCTGGGCGCCGGTGGACGCCTGCACCTGCTCGATCAGCTGGCGTGCCTGGTTGATCGGGCGACCGTCGATGCTCAGCACCTCGTCACCGATCTGCAGGCCCGCCCGTGCGGCCGCACCGCCCTCTTCCAGACTGCCGATGCGCACCGTGCCGGCCTTCAGCTCGACGCCGAGGGTACGGGCAAAGTCGGGCTCGACCTCACCGACCGGCAGGCCGCTGGTGTCGATGCTGAGCTGGCGGCTGCCCGCCGGGCCATCGACCTGCAGCACGATCGGCCGGCGCTCGACCACGGCATCGATCATCTTCAGGCGCAGATCGTTGAAGGACTGCACCGCCTGGCCATCGATGTGGCTGACGCGATCGCCTTCGCTCACGCCGGCTGCCGCAGCGGCGGTTCCCCCTTTGGGGGCCGAGAGCACCGGCGCAGGCTCCTGCAGCCCGGCCATGCCCAGCACCGCGTAGAGCACGATGGCGAGCAGGAAGTTGGCGACCGGGCCGGCGACGACCACGGCCGAGCGTTTGGCCAGCGGCAGGCGGTTGAAGGCGCGGTGCGCCTCGGCGGGATCGACCTTGATCTGGTCGTCCTCCTCGTCGAGCATCCGCACATAGCCGCCCAGCGGGATCGGCGACAGGCTCCATTCGGTCTGATCCCGCCCGACCTTCCAGGTGAACAGCGGCTTGCCGAAGCCGATGGAGAAGCGCAGCACCTTGACGCCACACCAGCGGGCGACCAGGTAGTGGCCCAGCTCGTGCACGAAAACCAGCACGCCAAGCGCAAACAGAAAGGCAATCAGGGTGGTCATTGGGAACCTTTGCTCAGAAGGGCCGCCTGCTGGCGGGCCCGGGTATCCAGCTCGACCGCTTCCGACAGCGAGGCCGGTGCCGGCGCATCGCCCAGTGCAGTCAGGACGGACTCATTGATGCGGGCAATATCCGCAAACCCCAGCCCGCCGGCAAGGAAACCCTGCACACTGATCTCGTTGGCGGCGTTCAGCACGCAGGGCGCACCACCGCCGGCCTGCATCGCCTCACGGGCCAGGCGCAGACAGGGGAAACGGTTCTCATCGGGCGCCTCGAAGTGCAGGCCGCCGGAAGTCAGCAGATCGAGCGAGGCCACGCCGCTGTCGACGCGCTCGGGATAGGCCAGCACGTGCGCGATCGGCACCCGCATGTCGGGGTTGCCCATCTGCGCCAGCACCGAGCCGTCGAGATATTCGACCATCGAATGAATGATGCTCTGCGGATGGATCAGCACATCGAGCTGGGCCGGTGGCACGTCAAAGAGAAAATGGGCTTCGATCAGCTCCAGCCCCTTGTTCATCAGCGTGGCCGAATCGACGGAAATCTTGCGCCCCATCGACCACTTCGGATGCTTGCAAGCCTGCTCGGGCGTGGCCTGCGCGATCTGCTCGGCCGTCCACGTCCGGAAGGGTCCGCCCGAGGCCGTCAGGACCAGGCGACGCAGTACGCGCCGGTGATCGACCCCGGTAGCCCGGTCGGGCAGACACTGGAAGACGGCATTATGTTCGCTGTCGACCGGCAGCAGCTGCACGCCGGACTGACGGCAGACCGACATGAACAGATGGCCGGCTATGACGATGGATTCCTTGTTGGCCAGCAGCAGCGAGCGGGCGCTGCGGGCGGCCGCCAGGGTCGGGGCGAGCCCGGCGGCACCGACGATGGCCGCCATCACGCAATCGACCCCGGGGCTGCCGGCCACCTCCGTCAGCTCGTCGGCGCCGACGGCGAGCCGACAGCTAAGCCCTGCCCCACGCAGCCGCGCCTCGAAGCCGCTGGCCGCCGCCGGATCGGAGAGGGCCACGACCTCGGGGCGGTGGCGTGTTGCCAGGGCCAGCAGCTTGTCGGCGTTGCTGTGCGCCGTCAGGGTGTGGACGCGATAGCGGTCGGGATGGCGCGCGACGACATCCAGGGTGCTGTCGCCGATCGAGCCGGTCGCACCCAGTACAGAAACGGTTTTCATCATTTTTCAGGACAGCATCAGAATCCAAAGCAACAGGCACAGCGGCATGCTGGGCACCAGTGCATCGATCCGATCGAAGACGCCACCGTGGCCCGGCAGGATGTTGCTGCTGTCCTTGAACCCGGCCAGGCGCTTGAGCAGGCTTTCATGCAGATCGCCGAGCACGGAGATCATCACCAGGGCGATCAGCGCCACCACCATGCCCCCTACCCCGAAGCGATCGGCCAGCAGCGAGGAGAACACCGCATCATGCGGCAGCGCGGTCAGGTACAGTACGCCCAGCGCGCTCAGCACCACCGCCACGATGCCGCCGGCCACGCCCTCCCAGGTCTTGCCGGGGCTGACGCGCGGCGCAAGCTTGTGCCGACCGAAGCTGCGGCCGGCCGCATAGGCGCCGATGTCGGCCAGCCAGACGATCGCCATCGCCGACAGCAGCATCCACGGGCCCGCCATGCGCAGCTCGTAGAGCGCGGCCCACAGATTGAACATGAACACACAGGCAAGGACGATGGAGCCCGAACCGGGGGCAGGACGCGCCCGCAGCACCGTGGGCAGGGCCATGAGCAGCCAGAGCAGGACGCCGCCGCCCAGCCAGAGCAGCAGCCCGCCCGGTGGGGGTGCCTGCAGATCGCGCAGCAGGTGGTAGCTGAGCGCCGCCGCGATGCTGAGGGCAACCGGCAGGACGGCCGAGCGGCCGAGCAGCCGGCTCCATTCCCACAGCGCAATCCCGAGCACCGGCAGCGTGAGCGCGACCCAGGCGGATTCGGAGCCCCAGAACAGCACCCCGAGAATCAGAACTAAAAGGAACAAGGCCGTCACGACGCGCTGCAGCAACATAAAGCCTATCGATCTCCAGAAGGGTGGCTGAGGCATGGGACGGCGCGCACGGCGCCGGCCCCGGGCTGAATGGCCCTGGGCAGAATAATAGCGCCACCTGAGCCCCCGCCGACAGCGCGGCACGAGGAAGCCGGCAGGAAGGCAGCGGATGCCCTTCCCGCAGGGGACGGCGGACCGGGAGGGAAATGTGGAGATGCGGCCGGCCCGGGCAGCCAGGGCCGGGGCGACTCAATGGGCGTCGGCCTGGATCTGACGGCTGGTGCGCCCGAAGCGACGCTCGCGCTGGGCATACCAGGCAATGGCTTCGGCCAGGCGTTCTTCGTTGAACTCGGGCCAGAAGCAGTCGCAGAAATACAGCTCGGTGTAGGCAAGCTGCCACAGCAGAAAATTGCTGATGCGCTGCTCGCCGCCGGTGCGGATGAACAGATCGGGCTCGGGCGCATAGGCGACCGACAGATGACGGGCCAGATCGCTTTCTTCGATCGGGGCGTCGAGGGGTGTACCGGCCTGCGCACGCTCGCGCATCAGGGCGTTGCTGGCCTGCAGGATGTCCCAGCGGCCGCCATAGTTGGCGGCGATGGTCAGCGTCATCCGGGTGTTGTCGGCGGTGCTGGCCTCGGCATCGGCGATCATCTTCTGCAGCCGGGGCTCGAAGCGCGCCAGATCACCGACGATGCGCAGCCGGATGCCGTTGCGGTTCAGCTGCTTGACCTCGCGTTGCAGCGCCGACAGGAACAATCGCATCAGCAGCGAGACTTCCTCGGCCGGACGGCGCCAGTTCTCGGAGCTGAAGGCGAACAGGGTCAGGAACTCGACCCCCCGTCGGGCGCAGCCTTCGACGGTGGCACGAACGGCCTCGACACCCTTGCGGTGCCCAGCGGCACGGGGCAGCAGCCGTTGCGTGGCCCATCGGCCATTGCCATCGAGGATGATGGCAATGTGGCGCGGCACCGCCGAAGCGGCAGGAACGGATTGGGTCGAACTGGTGAAACTCATTGTGAGCGACGGATGAGCTGATCGGGATAACGGATCAAACCGTCATGATTTCCTGTTCTTTGGCCGCCAGCAGCTTGTCGATCTCGGCGATGAAGCGGTCGGTGACTTTCTGGATCTCGTCCTGACCCCGACGCTCCTCGTCCTCGGAAATCTGCTTGGCCTTGGCCAGCTCCTTCAGTTCAGCATTGGCATCGCGGCGCACGCCCCGGACGACGACCTTGGCGGCCTCGCCTTCGTGGCGGGTGATCTTCACGATGTCGCGGCGACGCTCTTCCGACAGCGGCGGCATCGGCACGCGGATGACGGTGCCCATCGACTGGGGATTCAGGCCCAGGTCGGAATCGCGGATGGCTTTCTCGACCACGGTCGCCATCGATTTTTCCCAGACCGTGACGCTCAGCGTGCGGGCATCGGCCAGCGAGATGTTGGCCACCTGGTTGATCGGGGTGGACGTACCGTAGTAGTCGACGTGGATGTGGTCGAGCACGCCCGGATGCGGACGGCCGGTACGGATCTTGGCAAGGCTTGCGCGGAAGGACTCGATGCCCTTCTGCATCTTCTGTTCTGCAGACTTCCGGACTTCAGTGGTCGACATAAGTGTCTCGTTTGATCGTTCTGGTCGGCACCGGACGCGGGCTGGATTCGCCGCCGCGTCCGGGCCGGGTCATCAGGCATGCACCAGCGTGCCTTCGTCCTCACCGCAGACCACACGGGTCAGCGCGCCTTCCTTGAAGATCGAGAATACCTTCAGGGGCAGCTTCTGGTCACGGCACAGCGCAAAAGCGGCCGCGTCCATCACTTTCAGGTTGCGCAGGATCGCCTCGTCGAAGGTGATTTCCTTGTAGCGGGTGGCGCTCGGGTCCTTGACCGGATCGGCGGTGTAGACGCCATCGACCTTGGTGGCCTTCAGGATCAACTGGGCGTTGATCTCGGCCCCCCGCAGCGCTGCGGCGGTATCGGTGGTGAAGAACGGATTGCCGGTGCCCGCCGCGAAGATCACGACCTTGCCCTCTTCGAGGTAGCGCAGTGCCTTCGGACGGATGTAGGGCTCGACAATCTGTTCGATGTTCAGCGCCGACTGAACACGGGCCTCGACGCCCATCTGACGCAGCGCATCCTGCAGCGCCAGCGCGTTCATGACCGTGGCGAGCATGCCCATGTAGTCGGCGGTTGCCCGGTCCATGCCGGCCGCACCGACCGACACCCCGCGGAAGATGTTGCCACCGCCGATGACGACAGCCAGCTCGACCCCCAGCTTGCAGACATCCGCCACCTGGCGGCACATCTGCTCGATGGTCTGACGGTTGATGCCATAGCTGTCGCTGCCCATCAGGGCTTCGCCCGAGAGCTTCAACAGAACGCGGCGATAGGCCGCCTGGGGTGCTGCACCGCTGGCGGTGCCTGGAGTCGATGCGGAATCACTACTCATGGTTACTCCGGGTTTTTCTTGGAGACGATCAACGTGCGGCGGCCACCTGGGCTGCCACTTCGGCCGCGAAGTCGTCCTGCTTCTTCTCGATGCCCTCGCCCACCACGTACAGGGTGAAGGAATCAACCCGTGCCTGGCGGTTCTTCAGCAGCTGCTCGACCGTCACCTTGTCATCCTTGACGAAGGGCTGGCCCAGCAGGGTCACTTCCTTCAGGTACTTCTGCACGGCACCATCGACCATCTTCGCAGCAATTTCAGCCGGTTTGCCGGACTCCGCAGCTTTTTGCTCGGCAATGGAACGCTCCTTGGCGATCACATCGGCCGGCACCTGCTCCTTGGAGAGCGCGAGCGGCTTGGTGGCAGCGATGTGCATGGCCAGATCACGGGCCAGCGTCTCGTCGGCACCGTCCAGATCGATCAGCACGCCGATTTTGGCACCACCGTGCACGTAGCTGGCCAGCTTGCCCTTGGCCGCGACGCGGACAAAGCGGCGGATGCTCATGTTCTCGCCGATCTTGCCGACCAGCGCGGTGCGGGTCTCTTCGACGGTGCGGCCATCGGCCAGCGGCAGTGCCGA